>DAOUSR010000014.1 GCA_030627125.1 Thioploca sp. | reverse complement strand
TGAGTTTTTTCGTGGTAGAATTTTTGCCATCACTTTTTTGGTTCAAAATCAGTGAAATACAGCAAGTATGTTCCCCGCACACGTGGGGATGAACCGGAGGCAGAAGAAGCAACAGCCCTAGTGCGAGTATGTTCCCCGCACACGTGGGGATGAACCTTTGTAGGGGCAATCCCTTGTGGTTGCCCTTAAATGTTCCCCGCACATACTCCTCACTACTAAATAACATCTCCGGTATTTTCCCAAGCCGAAATTTGCATACCAATCTGCTACACTACACCTTGATAATTTTTTTCGAGTTAGGCTTATTATTAACGATTAATCTCTATCTGTTTAGAAATTAGTTTAAAACTATCAGTTATTTGCCCGTCCAAAATATTAACTGTTTGCCCCGGTTTCAATAAAACTACCCGTTCCGAATCAGATAAAAAAATAGGCGTTGTTAGTTTATTTACTTCATTTAACTTGACCGTAAAACCTTCTTGATATATCTCATTGCTGTTATTAACCCACACTGTAGCGGGATGATTAGAACGGATAATTAAGCCATTTACCGTTATATAGCTTGGTGTTTTCTGAGTCATTGGCTCATTGTTAGATTTATTACGGTTTACTTCAAGTTTCACCCGTTCTTGGGCAGTAGTAAATAAACGCTGTAAACTGTCTGCCAACACTAACGGGGGAAATAATAATAATATAATTAGATAATTTTTCATATTGTGGATACATACCAAACCCAAACACAATCAGCATTTAGATACGGAGCAGATATGTTATTAGTATCAATTACTTCGTCAGTATTTTTAATGGTACAGCTTTGTAAATTCAATAAACTAGTAAATTTTTGTTTATGAAATTCTATTCGTTCCAATAATTTCAACATATCTCCCTCATGTAACAAGGCTAATTTAAAATGGATTTCAGTTTGATAAGTTTTAAACTCTGGATCAGTAGCTAAAAATTTAGGAATATCGTACAAATTTTGTTCTGATATTTCATAACTACTTTTATCTGCAAACAGTAAATTTTTCAGCTTATCATTAAATAATTTATCAATCTCTTCATACATTTCTAAACGCTGATCCATTATTAAATTTTGGTCTTGGATAAAAAACCCTTGTTGAATAAATTGTTGTAATCTAGCATAATATAAATTATCAAATACATTTAACGATTCTTGTAAACGAAAGCGTTTTTCAGTTAAATCCAAAAAAATTTTCTGTTGATCTTTATGCCATTTTTTAGTGGATTGATAATAATGTTGGCTAGCAATAATACTACTAGTACCAATCACAATACTTAAAATTAAGGCGATTAAACCAGTAAATAATGCTGACCAATCAATCTTACTCATGCGAATAACTATGGGGGATTAAAATTTCTACTATAAATGGGGCCTTAGTTTCTTCAGAACGTTTTTGCAATTTTCTATTAGTATTATAAGGTTGTTGCAATATTTTGACTTGCCAGTGCTGACTCAAGTCATGTACAAATTTGTTAAAAATATGTGAAATTTCTTTATAACTTTTAGAATCAGCTATTTCTCCATGTACCCGAACTCCTTCCACAAAATATTGTTTAGGTTGAAAATCTGCTGCAACTTCTTGGGTATTATTATCTTTAAAAATTTCATTAGGAAAATTAGCTACTTCCCATTCCAATTTATTTAAAATTAGCCTGCTATGTGCGTTTAAAACCATACTCAATTTCTCCCAAGTGGCTTTTGGTGAAATATGCTTGGCTTGTAAACGTAAACCAACATCCACAATGCTAACAATCAACTCGCTTCTGAACGGTAAATCGGGTAATTCTTTTCGACGTAATTGTTCTAATTCCTCTTGTACAATATTAGCTTTAGTTAGAAAATTTTGACCTTTCTGTTTTACCTTAAGCGTATCTTGGACGATGAATCCCCCTGCCACAATTGTTCCAGCTAGGATTAACACTGAAATCAAGTACATGATTATCCGTCCACGTCGATGGAGTAAATAAAGTCGGTCAGCAACCTTGGCATAATGGTTTTTAACTTGCCAACTACGTGTAAACAGAGTTACGATAAAATTTTGGAGCGACAATTCTTTGCTATTTAATTGATTTGCTAATGCTTGGCTATCGGTGAACTGAAGATTTAAATTAACTGTATTAGAATTAAGAGTTTCACAAGCTTGACATTTATCCGCAGTAGTTAAAATTATTATGGATAATTCTTCTGGCAATAAGCGATTATTTTCTAAATAATGTTGAGTAATAGTTATTTGTCTCAACACGTAACTAGCATACTCTTGTGGAGTGGAAACATGCAAAGGAATCAAACGACTAAATTGTAACTTTTGCTTACGAAAAAAACTTTGCCTAATACTACCTGGACGTGTTTCAATTGAAGGATTATCTGTGACTAATAGAGTATAATCTGCTTTTGGTAATAAGTTAAATAATTGTTGACTCAGTATTGGTACCGAATAAATCCCAACCAGTGGCACTTTATAAGCTAAGATTAAATTTAACCAAGGCTGTAAAATTTCAGAGTTACTAATGGCAGTAAATAATATCAGATCATCTTTTCGACCTTGTTTATCACGATCTTGCACAACTGCATAACTGTAAGAATTATTTTTAAATAAACGCTTTTTTTTATGTCGAATCAAATCATTACGGTCTTTACCCAAAACATGTGGTAAGGAGGCCATTTGATATTCTTCCTTGACGGTATCAATTAACCAATATATTGGAGTTTTTGGATCATTAGTTAAATAATTATTAAACTCAGTTTCATTTTTTAGCTGAATTTGTTGAATTACAGTTTTAACTTCTAGAGCTAATAACTCATGATCTGACTGATAAATAATGCGTTTTGACATATAGTTTTAGGATTTCAAACTTAAAGCAAATATAGCTTTTGGATTACACTGGAATTTTAAATATATTGTAGATTAATAACACTTTAGCAAATTAAACCTGATATAGTCAAGAATATGTTGCATTATGGTATAGAAAAATTAGTAGTTTGTACTAAAACCATTGAGTTTTTACTGGTATCAGTTTATACTTCACTTTTAAAATTAGATATTAACCTAGGATAACAAGAATGATTTTAACAACCTTAGAGACTGTACCAGGTAAAAATATTATAGAACATTATGGTCTGGTGCAAGGCAGTACTATTCGTGCTAAACATATTGGGAAGGATATTTTAGCTAGTTTAAAAAATATTGTGGGGGGAGAATTAACATCTTATACTGAATTGTTACAAGAAGCTAGGGAAGAGGCTATTGAACGTATGGAAAAACAAGCAGAACAAAAAGGAGCAAATGCTATAGTTAACATTAGGTTTGCAACTTCTTCGGTAGCACAAGGAGCAGCAGAACTATTTGCTTATGGAACTGCGGTTAAAGTGGAATAGTTATGGAAAATATACTGCAAATATCTCTGGTTCTATTTTTATTAATTTTAGGCTATTTTTTTGGAAGCTATCGAGAAAAAAGGCATTTTCGCAATCTCCAGCTACGAGAAAAACAAGTATTAAATATGCCAATCGCTAATATTGGGCGTAATCTACCAGCAGATATTACTGAAACTAAGCTAGTTGTTGGTATTGTGGTTATTTCAATTGACTACTTTAAAAAAATTTCGGCAATGTTGCGAAATTTGGTAGGAGGTAGAATAACTGTGTATGAAAGTTTATTAGATCGAAGCCGTCGAGAAGCAATATTGCGAATGCAAGAAGAAGCTATGGAATGGGGGGCGAGTCAGGTTTTAAACGTCCGATTAGAAACAGTTGCGATAGGTGGTCGGTTTGGTGGTAAAACTGATCCAGGATCAATTGAGGTTATAGCGTATGGAACCGGGATAAAATGAGCATAAAATATGTACCAAAAGAGCTGCCAATAGATGATAATGTTAATGTAACCCGTCGTCATCCATTAAAAAATTTTATTTATTTACTGGGTACGGTAGTTATAATAAGTATTATAATTTTTGTATTGTTAGGCTATACTGCAAGTTGGTTAGCTACTAGAATCGGTGCGGACAACGAAATCAGAGTTGGTAAATTACTGTATAACACAATCTCCGAGACTGAAGTTATAGATGATCGAAGAATTTATTATTTAGATGAACTTTTACATGATATGTTGGATGTAGATGAAATTGCTCGCCTGCCTCTTACAATTCATTTGCTTGATACCGAAATTGTCAATGCAGCGATTATGCCTGGTGGTCATGTTTTAATAAATACTGGGCTATTACAAAAAGTTAAATCAGAAAATGAATTAGCATTTATCTTATCCCATGAACTAGGACATTTTCAACATCAAGACCCTCTTAAAAGTTTAGGCCGTTCTTTGGTTGTGGTATCTGCACTAGCGGCTGTCGGTATCGGTACTTCAAGTTCATCAGGAGGGTTATCAGATATTGTATCTTGGACTGGTGAATTGACAATATTACATTATAGTAGAAATCAAGAAACCAAAGCAGATGAATATGGTTTGGCAAGAGTAATAAATCATTATGGACATGGTGGTCACAGCTTAGATTTCTTTAACGGATTTCAAAAATTTGAAGATGGAGAACGACAATTATCACAAGTTTCTCAATACTTTGCCAGCCATCCAGAGAATCAAGAACGGATTGATTATCTTAATACATTAGCTGTTCAAAAAGGTTGGAATATGGAAGGTGAACTGACTTCATTGCCCGATTGGATTCATTGTCCAGATATGGATGAAGAACAATGCGAAGCTGAAAATTAATTTATAATTTAAGCCAAATAAAACTTGAATGTCCAAACCTGGAAGGTTTAATTTTGGATTTTATTAAATTTTGATTGCTAAGTAAGACATTTTGGAGTTCAAAGCCCAGTTTTGTGAAATTTTTAAAAATAAATAATACTTTTTAAAGCTTCGCTTTGGACTCCAAATGGTATTGATGTTTCAGAGTCATTAGCATTAAATTTAGCCCAATTTTATAATGATACAAATCCCACCAAAGTTACCAAAATATTTTCCTCTTGATGTAAATGTTACTTTAACTTTCAAACACTACAATTCATTATCAACTGTTTTAACTAGGTTGATATCATTGTTCAAACTCGCACAATTACAATCAAATATGCTATTATAATTTTAAATTCTTAATACTACCAACAAAAAAAACATGCTATTATCTCAAACAACTTTTGATGAATTACCACATACCTGTAATGCGATGCCTTATGCTCAACCAGATAGATTGGCTACTTTAGCTACTCTCTTTGGTATGACCCCACCTTCATTATCAACTTGTCGAGTTTTAGAGCTAGGTTGTTGTGATGGTAGTAATATTATTCCTACCGCTTATGCGTTACCAGAGGCGAATATTACAGGTATAGACGCATCTGAACCAAATATAACTACCGGACAAGCAGTTATTGATGGCTTGAAACTACCAAATATTACTCTAAAACAGGCTGATATTTTAGATATTGATGCTGATTTTGGCCAGTTTGATTATATTATAGCTCATGGAATTTTTTCATGGGTGACACCAGAAGTACAAGAGAAAATTTTTAGTATCTGTGAACATAATTTAGCTCCCAATGGAGTTGCTTATATTGGTTTTAATACTAAACCGGGTTGGAATATTAACAACACTATACGTGATATGATGCAGTATTTATCAGCTTCAATTGAAGAGCCAGCTACCAAGATTAATCAACATAAAGCTTTGTTACGTTTTTTACTTGACGCAACTAAGGAAACTCAAGACCCTTACGAACAATTTATTGGTGAAGAAGTTAATAACTTAATTAAGTTACCAGAAACATTTGTTTGTACCGAACTGGTGGAAGAGGAAAATCAACCTTTGTACTTCCATCAATTTATGCAACGAGCCAAGACTCATAACTTAAACTATCTGGGAGATGCTATTTTACATACTATGTTACCAGATAATTTTTCTGAATCACAAAAACAAGCATTACAAATGTTTAACAGTGATTTGCTGGTTCAAGAACAGATGATGGATATATTGAGTAACCGCAGTTTTCGTCACACTTTATTATGCCATAATGATATAAAATTAAACCGCAATTTATCACCAGCAATATTGGCCAATTTGTATATTGCATCTTCCATGCAACCAGTTGCCGATTCCTACGAAAAGTTTGAAAATAGTAGAGGAACTTTATCTACTCCTAAACTTATTGTACAATCTGCTTTGCGGTATTTAAGTAAGGAATGGCCTAGAGCAGTAAAATTTGACGAATTGCTTGAACAAGCTCGACAAGACACTAATTCTAACTCTGCAACCGATCAAGAAACTATCACTAATGTTTTATTAATGGGTTATTCTAAGGGTATAATTGAGTTACACAGTCAACCAACTGCAATTGTCAATACAGTAAGTGAATATCCGCAAGCCAGCCCTTTAGCTAGTTGGCAAGCCAAACAAAGTGCTAAGATAACTAATTTACGCAGTGAATGGCAGATAATGCAAAATGCTGTTTGTCTACGAATGCTACCTTATTTAGATGGTAAACATAGTCATGCTGAATTGCTAAAGTTATTAGAAAATTGGGTGGCAGATGGTAAACTTACACTCAATGTTACCAATCAACAAACTGGCGAAGAATTGACATTAACAGAAACTAATCGTCAAGAAGTATTAAATAAATTATTAGTAGAAACCTTAAATTTTGCTGCTAAAACTGCATTATTAATTGCTTAATCCAAAATATAGGAATCCAAGACTTGGTAAATTTTAAAACTTGGCTTCCTAAATTAATAAGTTACATCCAATTTCTCGAACTATATCTTAAAGAAATGAAAATCTTATTTCAAAATATTGTGGGAACTATTTTTTTAGTAGCGTTTATAGCTGCTCAAGGGAATAATATCGAATTTGAACATTTAAATGTTGAAGACGGTTTGCCCAGTAATTTTACTAGTTCTGTTGTTCAAGATGATCAAGGTTTTATATGGTTTGCGACTAAAAATGGTTTGGCTAAATATGATGGTGCAGAATTTACTATTTATAAATATGATCCAGATAATTCAAATAGCCTCAGTAATAATTACACTTGGTTTTTAATTAAAGACCGGAACGGAAATTTATGGATTACAACTTTTGGTGGTGGATTAAACAAATTTGATCCTAAAACAGAAACCTTTACTAGGTATCAGCATGATCCAAATAACCCTAGTAGTTTAACCAGTGATAATATCCAATCTGTTTATGAAGATAAAACTGGTGTTATATGGGTAATAATTTATAACAATGGTTTTAGTAGATTTAATCCTAGCAATGAAACTTTTACTAATTACCAACATGATCCAAATAATTCCAATAGCTTAAGTCATAATAAAACTTATTCTATTTACCAAGATGATGATAATATACTATGGATTAGTACCTATGGTGGAGGTTTGAATACATTTAATCCGCAAACGAAATCTTTTGTTCATTATCAACATGATGCAACTAATCCTAATAGTTTAGCTAGTGACTCTATGCGGTCAATTATCAAAGATAGTGAAGGATTTATGTGGCTTGCTACTGAAAATGGCTTGGATCGATTCGACCCTAAAACCCAAACATTTGTCCATTATCAAAGTGATAAAAATGATCCTAATAGTTTGAGTCATAACTTAGTAACTTCAATTTACGAAGATAGCAAAACAAGGTTATGGATAGGTACGTTAGGTGGCGGGTTAAATCAATTTGATCGGCTTAATAAGCATTTTATTCATTACCAAGCCGAACCAAATAATCCACATAGTTTAAGTAATAATACGATTTTTGGGATTTATGAAGATAATACTGGCATATTATGGATTACAACAGATAATGGGATAAATAAATACGACCCAGCCCATGATAGATTTATTACTTATAAACATAAACCATCAGATAAAAATAGTTTAAATAACAATCAAGTAACCTCTATTTACAAAGACAATAATATATTATGGATAGGAACTAAAGGTGGTGGACTCAATAAATTAGAGCAAACAACTTCTACTCATTACCGACATAATAATAAAAATTCCCATAGTATTAGTAATGACCTAGTTATGGATATTCAAGCTGATAATGATGGTAAATTATGGATTGCTACTGAAGGTGGCGGTTTGAATCATTTTGATCCAAAAACAGAAGATTTTGTGCATTATCAACATATTCCCA
The DNA here is from genome assembly GCA_030627125.1 of Thioploca sp. Lineage (GTDB taxonomy): Bacteria > Pseudomonadota > Gammaproteobacteria > Beggiatoales > Beggiatoaceae > DRQV01. Next base: position 24,616 of record DAOUSR010000014.1, on the reverse strand, counting down.
ATGATTCGAATAGTTTGAGTTTTGATGTTATATGGGATATTGATATTGATGCTAGTGGTAATTTGTGGATTTCTACTATGGGTGGTGGGTTAGATAAATTTAATCCAATTACTAAAATTATTGAACATTACATACATGATGCAGACAATCCAAATAGTGTTGTTGCTGATTCGTTATCTGTAGTAAAGGTAGCTTCGTCTGGGATGATTTGGGTTGGGGCCGATGATTCTGGAGTGAGTCGTTTTGATCCAATTCAACAAACCTTCACCAATTATATACCAACCGATAATCCTGATAGTTTAAGCAGTGCGGTTATTTCTACTATTGTGGAAGATAAAACTGGTACAATTTGGATTGGAACTAGTAATGGCTTAAACAAATTTAATAAGTCATCTCAAACATTTACTTCTTATCAAGCTAAACATGGTTTGGTTGGTAATAGTGTTGCTGGTATTTTAGAAGATGAACAAGGTTATTTATGGATCAGTACTAATAATGGTTTATCCAAATTTAATCCCAAAACTGAAACTTTTAGAAATTATGACAAACGTGATGGATTGCAGGGGAATTTATTTCTACCAAGTTCAGTGTATAAAAGTACGACTGGAGAATTATTTTTTGGTGGAATTAATGGTTTTAATACATTTTATCCAAATAAACTTAAAGATAATCTTCATATTCCACCAGTAATTTTAACTGATTTTCAGATATTTAATCAATCAGTAATAGCAAGTAAAACCTCTCCTTTACAAGTTCCTATTAATTTTGCCAAACAGATTACCTTATCATATGAACAATCGGTATTCAGTTTAGAATTTGTTGCATTAAATTATCGAGCTTCGGATAAAAATCAATATGCTTATATGATGGAAGGTTTCGATAAAGAGTGGACTTATGTTGACAGCACTCGGCGGTTTGCTACTTATACCAACTTGGATGCTGGTAAATATAATTTCAGCGTAAAAGCTTCTAACAATGATGATTTATGGAATGAAGTCGGTACTTCAGTGCAAGTTACTATCTTACCACCTTGGTGGCAAACTTGGTGGGCTTATACTATTTATACCATTGTTATCTTAGGTAGTATTATTGGAATTTTTATAGCTCAACATAGAAAATTAGCTTTTACCAGAGCTTTTAATGAACAATTACAAGAAGCCAATAAACTAAAAGATGAATTTTTAGCCAATACTTCCCACGAATTGCGTACTCCTTTGAATGGGATTATTGGTCTAGCAGAATCTTTGATTGATGGAGCAACTGGTCAATTATCAGAAAAAACTATAAATAACCTTGCTATGATTGCTAGTAGCGGTAAACGTTTGGCTAACTTAGTAAATGATATTTTAGATTTTTCTACTCTCAAACAAAAAAAGTTAGAATTACAATTAAAGTCAATCTCATTGCAAGATATTATTGGAGTAGTATTTAATCTAAGTCAACCTTTGATACAAGATAAAGACCTTCAATTATTTAATACTATTTCTCAAAATTTACCCCCAGTTCAGGCCGATGAAAATCGGTTACAACAAATTTTTCATAATTTAATTGGGAATGCAATAAAATTTACTGAAACTGGAGCAATTGAAATTACTACTAAAATAATTGATTCATATATAGAAATAAAAGTTGCCGATACTGGAATTGGTATTCCAACAAATAAATTAGAAAGTATTTTTGGTTCATTCGAGCAAGCTGAAGGTTCTACTGCCAGAGAGTATGGTGGAACTGGTTTAGGTTTAGCGGTAACTAAACAATTAGTTGAACTACATGGTGGTAAAATTTGGGCGGAATCGACTCTTGGCAAAGGTTCCCAATTATTTTTCACTTTACCAATTGCAGAAGGCAAAGCAATTCCATTAGCAACCGAAGCAGTTCAAGTATCTAAAATAGAAAGTATTCAAGAAAATACGGCAAGACAAAAAGTTAAAAAAGCTGAAATTGCAACCATAGTAAAAGATAGCACAGATTCTAATATCTTAAAAGATAGCGTAGGTTCTAATATCTTAATTGTTGATGATGAGCCAGTTAATCTACAAGTATTAGAGAACTATTTAATATTAGAAAATCATAATATAATTCAGGCAAATTCAGGAGTAAAAGCTTTGGAATTAATAGCTGCTGGTTTGAAACCAGATGCAATTCTATTGGATGTTATGATGCCAAAACTCTCAGGTTATGAAGTAACCAGTAAACTTAGGGAAAAATGGCAAGCTGATGAATTACCAATTTTACTGTTGACTGCTAAAAATCAAATTGAGGATTTAGTCAAAGGTTTGGATGCTGGAGCTAATGATTACTTAACTAAGCCAATTGTCAAAGATGAATTATTAGCTAGATTAAGAACCCATCTTAAAATTAAAAAATTACAAGTAGAAACTGTCCGTTTAGCGGCAATTGAGGCTGTTAATGAAATGATGATAGATAGCATTCGATACGCAAAAACTATTCAAAGCTCATTATTGCCTAATTCAGATCGAATTAACGCTATTTTGCCTAAACATTTTTTTGCCTGGATGCCACGAGATATTGTTGGAGGCGATATTATTTATGCTGAATCTTTTGCTGATAAATTAGTTATTGCGATAATGGATTGTACTGGACATGGCGTTCCAGGTGCTTTTATGGCTATGGTTGCCTCAACCAGTTTAAGACGTATTACTAGAGATGAAAATTGTTATGAACCAGCTAAAATTCTGCAAAAATTAGGCTTTTCCGTAAAAACTGCTTTACAACAAGATACTGAACATGTTGATTCTGATGATGGTTTAGATGCAGCAATTTGTATGATTGATTTTCAGACTAAAACTTTAGATTTTGCTGGAGCCAGATTAGCGTTAAATTATATTAAAAATAACGTAATCACTACTATAAAAGGTGATAGAGAGAGCTTAGGTTATAAAAAGGCTAAAAACAATTTTCCTTTTACTACCCATACAATTGCAACTACAGAAACATCTTTCTATATTTCTACTGATGGTTTTATCGATCAATTTGGCGGTAAAAAACGCTTTCCGTTAGGTAATAAACGGTTTGAAAAGATGTTATTAAAAAATAATCACCATGATTTTGCTATCCAACAAAAAGAATTGTTTAAACTCTTTGATGAATATAGAGGTGACAATAAGCCACAGGACGATATTACTATAATAGGATTTGAATTTTAGCAATTTAAAATAATGCTAGAAATACATGGATATTTTAACCTTACACAAGGTGATTTTCTGCTTGATATTGACTTTAAGATTCCTGGCCGAGGAGTTACAGCAATTTTTGGAGCATCTGGTTCTGGTAAAACTACTTTATTACGTTGTATTGCCGGTTTAGAACGAGCTAAATCTGGTTTTTTGACAATAAATGGTTGTTGCTGGCAAGATGAAGCTAAAAAATTGTTTGTACCAACTCACCAAAGGTCGTTGGGTTATGTGTTTCAAGAAGCCAGTTTATTTTCCCATTTATCAGTTAAGAAAAATCTTGAATATGGAATGCAACGTACTGCCCCTAAACTTCGTAAAATAATATTTGCTGATGTTGTGGAATTATTGGGTATATCCGCTTTATTAGCACGCAATTCTAATAGCTTATCTGGTGGTGAAAAACAGCGAGTGGCAATTGCTAGGGCCTTACTTACTAGCCCTAAATTACTACTAATGGATGAACCAATGGCGGCTCTTGATGACAGTAGCAAAGCTGAAATTTTACCTTATTTAGAGAGATTGCACACTGAATTATCTATCCCAGTACTATATATTACCCATACAATAGCGGAAGTAATGCGTTTAGCTGACAATATACTGCTGATTGATAAAGGTAGATTAATTGGCAATGGTACATTATTAGAGATATTGACTCGTTTAGATTTACCACTTGCTCATGTATATGAGGCAGGTGTAGTTATAGAAGCTAAAGTAATTGAACATGATGAAGAATTTCACCTTACTTATTTAGAGTTTAATGGTGAAATAATAAGTTTAGGGCGTGAAGATTTGCCATTAGGTGCTAAAGTTCGGGTTGTATTGAATGCAAGAGATATTAGTTTGGCCCTAGAAAATGAGGTTAATTCTAGCATTCTCAATACTTTTAGAGCTATTATACTAGATATAACAGAAGAATCACCGGGACAATTGATGGTTAAATTAGATGTCGCTGGAACTATATTATTGACTAGAATCACCAAAAAATCTTGGGTTTTATTAAAATTACAAATAGGAATGTTGGTATATGCAAGAGTTAAAAGTGTTGCATTGTTTAACAGTTCAGATAATTTTCGCACCAATTACCGCCATTAGAGGTTTATTATGCTTGAAGAACGTGGAGTTGTAATTTCTGTTAATGAACAGTTTACTACCGTACAAACTAAACGCAGCAATAGTTGTGGTGAATGTGCTGCTAATAAAAGTTGTGGTACTGCAAGTTTAGCAAATGTGTTAGGGCAGAAATATACTGAAATCAAAGCTATTAGACATGAAAATGCCAAAGTTGGTGATACTGTAATAATAGGCTTAAGTGAGCAGACCTTAGTTAGGAGTGCCTTACTTTTATATTTATTGCCACTGTTAACTATGTTTGTAATGGCTATTAGCTATAAAACATTAGCATTGATGTTACATTGGCAACAATCTGAATTATTAATAGCGTTAGCAGGTTTAACTGGGTTGTTACTTGGATTTATTGTGGTAAAAATAATAACCAGCAATATGTCCAAAAACATTCATTATCAACCAATAATACACAAAATTATTAGAGATTAAATGTTGGTAAAGTTAATATTATATGTTAAAATACTACAATTAAACATTATATGAGATTTTAAACTGATGAATTTAGCAAAATATATTTTAGGAATTTGTTTAACTACCCTATTTTTGACAATTTCTATTTCAGCACAAGAATTACCAGACTTTACAGAATTAGCAGCACAATATGGCCCTTCTGTAGTTAATATTAGTACTACTGCTAAAAAAACTACCAATAGTTTTAGTGAAAAAATTCCCCAACTACCACAAGATAGTCCCTTTCATGATTTCTTCAAACGGTTTTTTGATAATGAAGGTAATGGGTTTCTTGAAGAACGTCCATCAACTTCATTAGGTTCTGGTTTTATTATTTCGGAAGATGGTTATATTATTACCAACAATCATGTTATTGATGATGCTAGCGAAATAATTGTACGTTTAAGTGACCGCCGTGAGTTAGTCGCTGAAGTTATTGGGGCTGACAAACGTAGTGATATTGCCTTATTAAAAATTGATGCTAATGGTTTACCAATAGTAAAGTTAGGTAGCTCAGAAAATTTAAAGGTTGGTGAATGGGTATTAGCTATAGGTTCACCTTTTGGGTTTGAACATTCGGTTACTGCTGGGATTGTGAGTGCTAAAGGGCGTAGTTTGCCAAATGATACTTATGTTCCGTTCATTCAAACTGACGTAGCAATTAATCCAGGTAATTCTGGTGGACCATTATTTAACTTGGCTGGAGAAGTTGTAGGAGTAAATGCCCAAATTTATAGTCGTACTGGTGGTTTCATGGGATTGTCGTTTGCTATTCCAGTCGATGTAATGAAAGAAGTAGTTGAACAGTTGAAAAATGGTGGAAAAGTCTCTCGTGGTTGGTTAGGAGTTCTAATTCAGGATGTAACTCATGAGTTAGCCGAATCATTTGCCATGAAAAAACCCCAAGGAGCTTTAATTGCCAAAGTATTGCCTGATAGCCCTGCAGCAGAATCTGGGTTAAAAGTGGGAGATATTATTATTACCTTTAATGGTAAAGATATTGAACGCTCAGTTGATTTACCTCCAATTGTAGGTCGTACTAAAGTTAATTCCACAGTTTCTACTATTGTGATTCGTAAAGGTAAGCAAGAGACTGTTAAAGTTAAGATTGGTGAGTTACCATCTGAAGAAGATATTAAATTAGCTACAAAAGGTCAAGGTATTGCAAATATCACTAGGATTGGTTTATTAGTAAAAGATTTAGATGAGAAAAAACGTGAAGAATTAAGTATAGTAGAAGGTGGAGTATTAGTAGGCGATGTTGAAGAAGGAACTGCTCGTGATGCAGGTATTCGCAAAGGAGATGTTGTTATTATGATGGATAATACTGATATTACTAACATTATACAATTTAAAGGAATAATAACCGGGCTTAGTGAAACAACAGTTCCTGTATTAATCCATCGACGTGGTTCACCACTTTTCTTAGCTCTAAAAATTCCAGCCAAATGACAGATAAACCAGCATTGACGCTTTATACTAAGATAGGGTGTCATCTTTGTGATGAAATGAAACAACAATTAGATGTATTGCAACAGCAATATGAATTTTCCTTGAACTTAGTAAATATTGATGCTGATAGTTATTTGAAATTACGATATGGTGAACGAGTTCCTGTTTTAGCCGTAGGAGAACAAGAAATTTGTCATTATTACTTAAACAATGAGTCGTTGATGGAATACTTTAAATGAAGCAAATTCGTAATTTTTCTATCATCGCTCACATTGATCATGGTAAATCAACTCTTGCGGATCGTTTTATTCAAATTTGTGGTGGTTTAACTGAACGAGAAATGTCCCAACAAGTTTTAGATTCAATGGATTTAGAACGTGAACGTGGCATAACGATTAAAGCTCAAAGCGTTACTCTGAACTACAAATCAAAAGATGGACAAAATTATCTGCTAAATTTTATTGATACTCCGGGCCATGTAGATTTTTCCTATGAGGTTTCACGTTCTTTAGCAGCCTGCGAAGGTGCATTGTTAGTGGTTGATGCTGCTCAAGGTGTGGAAGCTCAAAGTGTTGCAACTTGTTATACAGCTATTAGTCAAGGTCTTGAAGTAGTACCAGTATTAAACAAGATTGATTTACCAGCAGCTGACCCAGAAATGGTAATAAAGCAAATAGAGGATATAATTGGGATTGAGGCCGAAAATGCTATACGGGTTAGTGCTAAAACTGGAGTTGGGGTTGATGATTTATTAGAATTTTTAGTTAAGCGTATTCCAGCACCTGAAATCAAGCTTGATGCTCCTTTAGCAGCTCTCATTATTGATTCTTGGTTTGATAATTATTTAGGTGTAGTATCCTTAGTACGAGTTATGCAAGGTCGTTTAAAAAAACGGCAAAAAATTTTAGTGATGTCAACAGGCCGTAAAATTCAAGTGGAACAAGTTGGAATTTTTACCCCTAAACGTCAAGAATGTGAAGTATTGGAAGCAGGAGAGGTTGGGTTTGTAGTTGCAAATATTAAAGATATTTATGGAGCTCCAGTAGGCGATACTTTTACTGATGCTAATGAGCCAATTACCGAACCTTTACCGGGATTTAAAACGATACAACCCCAAGTATTTGCTGGTATGTTTCCCACTGATGCTAATGATTATGAGTCTTTGCGAGAAGCTTTGTCAAAATTGCGTCTTAACGATGCTTCCTTGTATTATGAACCGGAAACTTCTCAAGCTTTAGGTTTTGGATTTCGGTGCGGTTTCTTAGGTATGCTGCATAAAGAAATTGTACAAGAAAGATTAGAGCGTGAATACGAATTAGATTTAATCACTACCGCCCCTACAGTTGTGTATGAAGTTCTTAACACTGCTGGAAAAATCATAATGATAGATAATCCAGCTGACTTACCATCATCCACTCAAATTGCAGAAATACGAGAGCCAATTGTAGAGACTAATATTTTATTACCACAGGAGTATCTAGGAAGCGTTATTGGTCTTTGTATTGAAAAACGTGGTGTACAGAAAAAGCTACTTTATGTTGGTTCACAAGTATCTTTAAGTTATGAATTACCAATGAATGAAATGGTACTAGATTTTTTTGACCGTCTGAAATCAGTATCTCGTGGGTATGCTTCTTTAGATTACACATTTTTACGTTTTCAAGCTGCTAATTTAGTAAAACTGGACATATTAATTAATAGTGAACCTGTTGATGCTTTGTCGATTATTGTGCATAAGGATAAAAGTCTTCCTCATGGCCGAGAATTAGTTAAAAAAATGCAAGAAGTTATTCCACGACAAATGTTTAATATAGCCATTCAAGCAGCTATTGGTAGTAAAATTGTAGCTCGGCAAACGGTAAAAGCATTTCGTAAAAACGTAACTGCTAAATGCTATGGTGGGGATATAAGCCGTAAAAGAAAACTACTGGAAAAACAAAAAGAAGGTAAAAAGCGTATGAAACAAGTGGGGGCGGTTACAATTCCACAGGATGCTTTTTTAGCAGTATTAGAAATTGGTAAAAAATAATGAGTTAATTTTTAATCCTAGATTCTTAATTAAAATTTTTAATAGATAAATATTTAAAGATTTTGTAGTTAATTAAGAATTATAGTATTAAGAATTATCTTAAGAATTAACATCAAGGGTAATTTTAAAGCAATGAACGTAACATGGACTTGGGATTTAGCAACAATATTAGTTGTATTGACGCTTATAAGTGGATTGATTTGGTTGTTTGATAAAATATTTTTAGAACCTAAACGCATAAAGGCAAATCAAGGATTAAGATATAATAGTGCTATTGCATATAAAGATGAAGGTCGGATACCTTTTATCGTTGATTTAGCAAAATCGTTATTTCCAGTTTTTTTATTAGTCCTGTTGTTACGCTCTTTTTTAGTTGAACCATTTCGTATTCCTTCTGGCTCTATGATGCCAACTCTATTAGTTGGAGATTTTATTTTAGTTAATAAATTTAGTTATGGTATTAGATTACCAGTTGCTAATATGAAAGTAATAGAAATAGGTAAGCCTGAACGTGGAGATGTAGTTGTATTTCGTTATCCAGAAAATCCTAAAATTCCATTTATTAAACGGGTTGTTGGATTGCCAGGTGATAACATAGAATATATTAATAAAATGCTTTATATTAATGGAGAACCAATAATTCAACAAGTTGATATACAAAGATATATAGGTGTTGGTTCTGGTAGTAATATGACTGGTAACGAACTTAGAATTGAATATTTATCAACTAATATTGAGCATAAGATATTGATCAATCCTAAACGCCCAGAATTTTCAACAAAGTACAGTAAGTTAACAGTGCCTGATAAATCCTATTTTGTATTGGGTGATAATCGAGACAATAGTAAAGATAGTCGTTATTGGGGAATTGTACCAGAGGCAAATCTAATTGGTAGGGCATTTTTTATTTGGATGAACTGGGACTGGAAAAATGGTGGTATTAGTTGGTCACGTATAGGAACCCAAATTGAGTAGTTCTTATTAGGCAAAGTAGCCATATCCCTATTAACGTAAGGATAAACCTATTATGGTTACTTCTTGGGAACAACAAATAACTTAATACTCGATTAGTTATAAATGGATGGGGTGAGCAATTACCAATATGTCATGAACCAATTTTATCAATATATTCTATTAATGCGGTTAAATCGTCCTATTGGAATTTACCTGCTATTATGGCCAACTTTATGGGGACTGTGGATTGCTGGAGATGGTTATCCAGATATATTGGTAACAGTGGTATTTGTCTTAGGAGTTATCTTAATGCGTTCTGCTGGTTGCGTTATTAACGATTATGCCGACCGCAATATCGACCCCCATGTACGCCGCACCAATGATCGCCCATTAGCAACTAAACGGGTTAGTGAATCTGAAGCCTTAATTTTATTTGCAGTATTATGTTTAATGGCATTTGCTCTAGTTTTATTAATGAACATATTGACTATTATGCTGTCCATGATAGCTATATTCTTAGCTATAACTTACCCTTTTATGAAACGTTATACACACTTACCACAAGCTTACTTAGGTATGGCTTTCGGTTGGTCAATTCCAATGGCTTTTGCAGCTCAAACCGGTACTGTGCCTATTTTAGCATGGTGGTTATTTATAGCTAATCTGTTATGGACGGTGGCTTATGATACCTTGTATGCAATGGTAGACCGTGAAGATGATTTAGCTATAGGGGTTAAATCAACTGCTATTTTATTTGGGCCGGCTGATAAAATTATTGTTGCCAGTTTACATTTAGGAATGTTGTTAATATTATTCTGGATTGGTCAACACCTTCAGTTCGGAATTTGGTATAATTTAAGTTTGGTGGGTGGGTTGGGTTTAAGCATTTATCAACAATGGCTAATAAAAGAGCGGAAGCCAATTTTATGTTTACAAGCTTTTTTGAATAATCATTGGTTGGGAGCTATTATTTTTGTTGGTATAGCTGCTAATTATAGTTTTTAGATACCTGACATATTGTTAAAATCATATCAGGTTTAGAAGTGAAATAAATGATATTTTTTTTATGGGGGGATAAATAGAGCATTTTCCTCAAAAATTTGGCGATTAGAATATATTGTATTATAGAGCTGATATCTATAATAAAAATGAAATATTTTTACCTAATTTTTTAATAGCATTACTTTCAATTTGCCGAATTCGTTCTGCCGATACTTGATAATCTTTAGCTAATTCTTGCAAAGTAACTTTTTTATCACTTAACCAGCGTTTTTGTAAAATATCTTGACTCCGAATATCCAATTTTTTAATAGCACTATATAAATGTCCATAACCACGTTCTTTCCAATTATGTTGTTCTACTAAAATAGCTGGATCATAACGATTATCTTCTAAATACCCAGCTGGAGCATAGGTTTCTCCTTCATCATCATCGCTATCAGATGGCCCATCAAATGATATATCATGACTATTTAACCGTTTTTCCATTTCTCTTACATCTTTAGTACTAACACCTAAATCTTCAGCCACTCTTTCAACTTCAGCTTGAGTCAACCAACCTAAACGTTTCTTCGCACTACGCAAGTTAAAAAATAATTTACGTTGTGATTTAGTTGTCGCTACTTTAACAATTCGCCAATTACGTAAAATATACTCGTGGATTTCAGCTCGTATCCAATGTACAGCAAATGAAACTAAACGTACTCCAAAACTTGGGTCAAACCTTTTTACCGCTTTCATTAATCCAATATTACCTTCTTGAATTAAATCGGCTTGAGGTAAACCGTAACCACGATAACTATTGGCAATGTGCATCACAAAACGCAAGTGGGACATTACTAAAACACTAGCTGCTTCCAAATCATTATTATCCTGTAATATTTTAGCTAATTCACGCTCTTGTTCAACAGTTAGCATAGGAATAGTTTTAATTGCTTGTGAATAGTTTTCAATACTAGAACCTGGGATAGTAAGACTCTGATTCAAAGGTAATTTATATGACATAACATTTCCTCCAGTATATTCTTGAGTATTGTAGTCAAGTATTGATAAAAAGTCAAGTTATTTGATAATAATTTTATAGGAAAATCTATATTTTATAATTTATTTTAAGTTTATAATCTATATGCAGAATATCTGTTAATAATTTTAACATCATTTACAATTTGGATTTAATATGTCTGAACGAATTAAAGCATTACAAAGCTGGTTACAAACAGAATTAAATATCCCCAACCCTAAATTAATAGCTATTACTAATGATGCTAGTTTTAGACGTTATTTTAGATTAATGATAGGTGATATTTCCCATATAGTGATGGATGCACCACCAGCTAAAGAAGATTGTCGACCTTTCATTGATATAGCTCAACGTTTGGCTATAAGTGGACTAAATGTTCCTGAAATAGTAGCAAGTAACCTCTCTCAAGGTTTTTTAGTATTAACAGATTTAGGTTCACAGTTATATTTAGCAAACTTGAATACAACCCAAGCTGATAATTTGTATAAAGATGCCTTAAAGGCTTTAGTTACTATGCAAACAAAAACTGTGAGCGATGGTTTGCCAGTTTACGACCATACTTTGTTACATAGTGAAATGAATTTATTTACCAATTGGTTAGTGGATAAACATTTAAATTTATCATTATCAAAAACACAACAAGATGAATTAGCAGCCTGTTTTGAACTATTAAGTGAATCGGCTCTTTCCCAACCTCAAGTATTCGTCCATCGTGATTATCATTCTCGTAACTTAATGGTTGTTCCTGAACATAATCCGGGAATTTTAGATTTTCAGGATGCAGTAATCGGTCCAGTGACTTATGATTTAGTATCTCTATTACGGGATTGTTATATCAGCTGGCCACACCAACAATTGCATAATTGGTTAGAATATTATTATATACTAATATATCAAAAAGATAAGCTAAAATCAATTGAAAAAGATAATTTTTTGCGTTGTTTTGATTGGATGGGCATTCAACGACATTTAAAGGCTAGTGGTATTTTTGCTCGCTTATACCATCGAGATGGAAAATCTGGTTATTTAACAGATATACCTAGAACTTTGAATTATATAGTAGAAGCAAGTGCTTATTATCCAGAGCTTAAGTATTTACACAAATTAGTTAGTGAACAGGTATTGCCAAAAATGTAAGTTTACTTAAACTAAGTATTTAGAGTACAATGATTCAGAAAGTTTTAGAGTCGGTTAAAAAACTATTTATAGCAATTCTTAATTATGAATGCTTAATTCTTATATAGTCACTTTAATGTGAATTAAGAGCTGAAATTATAGTTTTTTAACAGACTCTTAGAATTTTCCTAGATGAACTCATGAATGTTAGAGACAATTTGTATTTTTAAATCCAGTTGCTTAATAAACTTAATAGATAGTCATATACAACTTATAAAAGATGTTTAAAATAATCCTAAAAATATCAATTGGCATATTGCTAATAATAAGTTTACAATATAATATCTTTTTTGGTAAAGGAAGCTATCAAGAATATGCTGCTTTACAACAAACTTTAGCATCGCAACGGCAAAAAAATAGTGATTTTAAAGCTCGTAATGATAAAATAGAATCAGAAATAATTGAGCTTAAACGAGGTTTATTGACTATAGAAAGATATGCTAGAGAAGAACTAGGTATGATTAAACGAGGCGAGGTATTTTATCAAATTGTCGAATAATTATTGGGTTATTATACCGGCTGCTGGTATTGGCTCACGTATGGGTGGTGATTGTCCTAAGCAATACTTAAAAATCCAAGGAAAAACCATTCTACAACATACTTTGGAGCGGTTTAATCTGAAAGGTATTGCCGGGATTGTGGTTTGTATAGCAGATCATGACACTTATTGGGATAACTTAACTTTACCTATGCCAGTTATACGTGCCAATGGTGGAACCGAACGCTGTCATTCGGTATTAAACGGTTTACAGGTTTTACAACAACAGGCCCAACCTGATGATTGGGTATTAGTCCATGATGCTGCTCGGCCTTGTGTTAGACAATCTGATATTGCAACTTTGATAGATAGGTTAACTAGTCACCCAGTCGGTGGCTTGTTGGCATTACCAGTGCGTGATACTATGAAACGTAGTAATACTAAAGCTGAAATTGTGGAAACGGTTGAACGTGATGGATTATGGCACGCTTTGACTCCGCAAATGTTTCGTTTGGAATTATTAGTTAATGCTTTGCAAACCGTGTTAGATAAAAATGAGATGGTTACTGATGAAGCTCAAGCTATAGAAAAGCAAGGCTTAAAACCTTTATTAGTTGCTGGCCATGCAGATAATATAAAAATAACTCATCCTCAAGATTTGGCTCTGGCTGAATTATATTTACAGGAACAGAAATGCGGGTAAAAACTGGATTGGGTCAAGATAGCCATCGTTTTCAAGCAAAAATTTGGAGTTGGGATATATTAGAACCATTAATACTTGGAGGGGTAAAATTTAAAGATGACTTATCTTTGCAAGGTAATAGTGATGCCGACGTGGTGTTACATGCGTTGTGTAATGGTATTTCTGGAGTTACCGGAGTCAATATTTTAGGTAAAATAAGTGATGATTTATGTGCTAAAGGTATCACAGATAGCAGTTTATATGTAAAAGAAGCTCTTAAATATTTGCAAGATTGGCAAATTTGTCATGTATCATTTAGCATTGAGTGTAAAATTCCTAAAATAACTCCTAAAATTTCTGAAATGCAACGCAGTATTAGTAAGTTATTGAATTTACAAATCCAAGACATAGGCATAACTGCCACTAGTGGTGAAAAATTGACAGATTTTGGACGGGGCAAAGGAATTCAAGTTTTTTGTGTAGTGACTGTGGTAAATGATGCGTAGTATTAGTATGGTAAGTGGAATGGAGATTGCGAAACAAACAACTATAGATATTACAGCGTTCTACTACAACTCCAGTTGGGGAAAGCTAGTACCTATTAAAATTGCTTTGAAAAATTTAACAATAAAAATATATAATTTAAACATTGGTTAAGAAGTATTTATAGCATATCCCAATTGGATTATTTATATAAATACAAATTAACAACTTGATATTTATCTTGAAGTTCATTAAGAATTAAGCATTCATAATTAAGAATTGCTATATAAAATATTTTAACCTTAACACTAAAAGGCTTATAATTTTGAAAGACGAATTTCCTCGTATTAAACGTCTTCCTCCTTATGTTTTTAATATCGTTAATGAATTAAAAATGCAGGCTCGGACTATAGGGGAAGATATTATTGATTTTGGGATGGGTAATCCAGATCAACCTCCACCTAAAATAATTATTGATAAATTGGTTGAAGCTGCTCAACGTAAGGATACTCATCGTTATTCAGCCTCCAAAGGTATTCCACGTTTACGGCGGGCTATAACTAATTGGTATGAAAGACGTTATAATGTATTGTTAAATCCAGAAACCGAAGCCATTGTTACTATAGGTTCAAAAGAAGGATTAGCTCATTTAGCTTTGGCAACGGTTGATACTGGAGACACGATATTGGTGCCGAATCCAGCTTATCCGATTCATCCCTATGGATTTGTGATTGCTGGAGCTGATATTTATCATGTACCATTAATTCCAGGAGTGGATTTTTTTGCTGAATTAGTGAAGGCTATTACCAATTCTTGGCCACCTCCAAAGATATTAGTATTAAATTTTCCGGGCAATCCAACCACGCAATGCGTTGATCTAGAATTTTTTGAACAAATTGTTGAAATTGCTAAACAATATAAAATTTGGATCATACATGATTTAGCTTATGCTGATATTGTATTTGATGGCTATGTAGCTCCATCAATTTTACAAGTTAAAGGTTCTAAAGATGTAGCAGTCGAATCTTTTTCTTTATCTAAAAGTTATAATATGCCGGGTTGGAGAATGGGTTTTATGTGTGGTAATCCTACTCTAATTGCAGCCTTGACTCGGATCAAATCTTATCTTGATTATGGTACATTTACACCAATTCAAGTAGCCAGCATTGCCGCATTAGAAGAATGTCAAGATTACGTAATAGAAATTTGCGATATGTATTTACAGCGTAGAGATATATTGTGTGATGGTTTAAACGCTATTGGCTGGAAGGTAGAAAAACCGAAGGCAACCATGTTTGTCTGGGCTCCGATTCCAGAACCATATAAAGCTATGGGTTCGTTAGAATTCTGCAAAAAATTATTGGCCAAAGCTAAAGTAGCAGTATCACCCGGAATAGGTTTTGGTAGTTATGGCGATGATCATGTGCGATTTGCGTTGATTGAAAATCCTCATCGTACTCGACAAGCTTTGCGAGGTATCAGAGATATGTTTAAAGAAGATAAAGTAGGTAACTATGGTAGCATCGAGTTAAATTAGATATAACTTGACACATAAGTTTTAGAAATGTTAGGTCAACATGCTTGATATTAGTAATTTAGTATTTATGAAATTGATAAATAGTATAAGTATGATAAAAGTTAGATATCATGCTTGTACTAAATTAAAATTGCAGAAAATGTTATAACTTGGAAAAAATTATGATTAAGAGCATTTTTATGGTTAGTTTCTGTATTCTATTTACATCCTGTACTACAGCACCACTTCAATCCCAAGATGAACCAATAGGTATGCAACCAGATGAAATTTATTCACGTCGGATAGAAAATACACCAACTCCTTTACCAGTAGCTCCACCGATACAAATCCCTATAGTACAGGAATCGTCTTTACCAACAGCTCAATTACCAGCTTCATTGCTATCATTACGGAATACACCGGCAGTTCCTGGTGGTATTGCTTGGATATCTTTACGCAGTCAAACTAATTTCCCGCCTAAAATTACTTATCAAAATAAGCAAGTAGTAGTTTTACGTAATGGACTACAATGGGTAGCGTTAGTAGGTATTCCATTAAGTGCTAGTATTGGGCAACACACTGTTAAAGATCAAGAAACTAACCAACAATATTCATTCAAAGTAGATAAGAAAAAATATAAAGTTCAAAAAATTAATATTAAAAATAAACGTAAAGTTAATCCTGCTCCTAATGATTTGCAACGGATTCGACACGAAAAAGCAATAATGAAATCAGCTTTAGCTACAGGATGGCGTCCAACCACAACTTCACCCTTACCATTAATGCAACCGGTAAGTGGGCGTTTTAGCAGTTCTTTCGGTACCAGACGCTATTTTAATGGCCAACGCCGTAGTTCGCATACTGGTTTAGATATTGCTG
This sequence comes from Thioploca sp., assembly GCA_030627125.1. Lineage (GTDB taxonomy): Bacteria > Pseudomonadota > Gammaproteobacteria > Beggiatoales > Beggiatoaceae > DRQV01. The sequence goes on along the minus strand of DAOUSR010000014.1, from coordinate 8,175 downwards.
CTCCATTGGATACTCCAATTCTATCTGCTGCTGGCGGTAAAGTTTTAGTTACAGGTGATTTTTTTTTTACTGGCAAGACTGTAATGATCGATCATGGGCAAAGTGTAGTAACTTTATATGGACATCTAAATTCAATTAATGTTGCTTCTGGGCAAATTGTTAGAATTGGAGAAATTGTTGGTACCGTTGGGAAAACAGGTCGTGCCACTGGTCCACATTTACATTGGAGTGTTAGCTTGAATCAAAATATGATTGACCCAAGGCTGATAATGAAGTAATCTATTAATAATTTTTAATCGTGGTCAATTTAATCTTAAATGGAAATTTGTTTCACAATTAGTTGGCGACGATTTATACTTGCAAGAGTTTTATGTTAACTTAAGCATTAATTTTTCTCCCAACTAAGGATTTTTTGTGTCTTTTAAAAGTTTTGATTTAAACCCTGCCATTCTCAGAGCCATAGATAAATGTGGTTATACTGTTCCTACACCAATTCAAGCAGAAGCAATTCCTATAGCCATAGAAGGTCATGATATAATTGCTTCAGCTCATACAGGGACTGGCAAAACAGCTGCTTTTGTATTACCTGTTTTACATCTTTTAACGAAAAAAGGTCATCATAAAAAACAACGTGGTCAACCTTCCGTATTAATACTAACCCCAACTAGAGAATTAGCTAATCAGGTTACTCAGGCTATTCGGGACTATGGTAGGAATGTCAAGGTTTCTAGTGTAAGTCTGGTAGGGGGTATGCCTTATGGACCACAACTAAGAAGTTTATCTAAACCGATTGATATTGTAGTGGCTACTCCAGGTCGTTTAATTGACCATATTGAAAATCGTAATATTGACTTATCTGAAGTTAATATGCTGATACTTGACGAAGCAGATCGCATGTTAGACATGGGTTTTGTTGATGAAGTGAATAAAATTGCTAATTTTACTCCTAAGGAACGGCAAACTATGCTATTCACAGCAACTTGGGACGGTAGAATGGCTAGTTTGGCACGCAATCTATTAAATGACCCGCAGCGGGTTGCAATGGATAGTCAACCTACTCAAGAAAATATTGAACAACGTCTGCATATTGCTGATGATGTTGCACATAAAAATAAGCTGTTACAACATTTACTTAATGATGATAGTTTAACTCAAGCAATTATTTTTTCAGCCACTAAATTAGGAGCTGATATCTTAGCTCGAGATTTAAAAGCTCTGGGACATTCTGCTGCTGCATTACATGGTGATATGAAACAAGCAGCTCGCAACCGTACTTTACAAAATATGCGTAGGGGTAAATTACGTTTATTAGTCGCTACTGATGTTGCAGCTCGTGGAATTGATATGACCAGTGTTAGTCATGTTATAAACTTCGATATACCGAGATTTGCCGAAGACTATGTACATAGAATCGGTCGTACTGGTAGGGCTGGTGCTAATGGTACTGCTATTTCATTTGCATTGCCAGATGATTTGATGCACTTAGAACGAATCGAACGTTATACTGGGAAACAGGTTCCACGTTTGACCATTCCTGGTTTAGAACCTACACGCTCATTAGCTCGCAAAAAGAAAAAACGTAAATATAACAGCAAAGGTCCAACCTCTAATCGGAATAGCTATAACGATCCGAAGCATAAAGGTGGAGGCCGGCATTTAACTCAGCCGCCAGCCCATCGTAGAAAACAAAGAGCAGCACCTAAGAAAACTGTTGCTTAATTATTCAATTTGAGAATTTAGAAATATGGATGCTATTATTACATTTGGTGAAGGAATGCAGGTTAATGCTCAGTTCAACAATTTTATGGTGAATACTGATCAAGCTAAAAAAGCTGGTGGTAAAGAAAATTTTCCCGATCCATTTTCTTATTTTTTAAGTAGTTTAGGAACTTGTGCGGGATATTTTATTTTACGTTTTTGTCAGTCACGCAATATTTCTACAGAAGGAATTAAATTACATCAATCTAATGATTGGAATGCTGGACGAATCGAAAATATTAATATTGAAATCGAATTACCGCCTTCTTTTCCAGAGAAATATGCCTCAGCTTTAATTCGTGCCACAAACGAATGTTCTGTGAAAAAAACTTTGATGAATCCACCTCAAATTGAAGTAAAAATTAGATAAATTTTCCAGAATTTGTTAGAAAATGTTAATTTTTTATCATAATTTTAAGTATAATTAGTTTATATAATTAGAACAATGCCTATTGAATAATTTCATTAGGCATAATTTTATTACCATTTTTTATAAGGGAATAGATGAGTGATTCAACGTAACATAGTTAAAGCAAAGACATTTATCAATGATTCTGTTTCAAGGGTACGTGGAACTGATGCATCTTCAGTGAAATCTTCAAACCAATCTTTGCCAGGATGGATAGTGTTTGCTAAGGAAGTTATTCGTAATCCTAAAACAATGGGAACAGCCTGTGAGAGTTCGCCAAGGCTTGCTAAAGCTATAGCAGATTTTATCTCTGTAGATAATAAGTCAGGCTGTGTAGTAGAATTAGGTAGTGGAACTGGAAGGGTGACAGAAGCATTATTACAACATGGTATTGCTCCAGAAAACCTAATATCAGTAGAATTATCCACTGCTTTCGCTGATTTTTTAAAACATAAATTTCCTCAAGTCCGAATTGTTAATGGCGATGCCTTTCATTTAACAGATTTATTAGGACAAGATAGTAACAGAGTTAATACTATAGTTTGTGGTTTACCTTTTCGTACTCTTCCACATATGCAAGTTCATGGCATAGTTAAACAAATTGATGACCTAATTTCCAATAATAATGGAATATATATACAATTTACTTATGACCTAAGTGGTTCTTCTCCGTTTTTACCGCATCATTTTAAACGCATAGACCATAAAATTATATGGAGAAATATACCTCCAGCTCGGATAAATGTTTATCGGTCTGAAAAATAGTAAAAATGTTTCGGGAATAGTTAAATTTCCGAAACAATTCTATAACGATCATTTAGCTCGTGATAAATATTCACCACTACGAGTGTCAACTTTAATTAAATCTCCAACATTTATAAATAGCGGTACTCGTATGACTGCACCAGTTTCTAAAGTGGCAGCTTTGTTACCACCACCGGAAGTATCACCACGCAAACCGGGGTCAGTATCGGATACTTTCAAATTTACAAAATTAGGTACTGTTACGGCTATAGGTTCATTATTCCATAAGGTAACTATACATTTTTCTTGACCTTTTAACCATTTTGTAGCATCACCTACTGCGTTGACATTAGCTGCATACTGTTCGTAAGTATCCGTTACCATAAAATGATAAAATTCGTCATTATACAAATAGTCCATCTCTGTTTCCATGACATCAGCTCCTTCCAATGTCTCGCCTGATTTAAAAGTTCGTTCTATTATTCGTCCAGTTTTTAAATTGCGAAGTTTAACTCGATTAAATGCTTGGCCTTTACCTGGTTTCACGAACTCATTCTCTATGATACTACAAGGGTAATCGTCCAACATCAATTTAAGTCCGGATTTAAATTCACTAGTACTAAAAACAGCCATAAAAAACTCCTAATTATATGATAGATTGGCAATATAATTTGCGACAAGCAATCCGTGATCCTGTACATTTATTGGAATTGTTAGAATTATCCAATTTGGAATATTCCACCCAAGGATTAAGTCTTTTGGTTCCTAAAGGATACGTAAAACGGATGCGTAAAGGCGATCCAAACGATCCATTATTGCGGCAAATATTACCGTTACAAGCAGAAAGTCAACAAATAGCAAAGTTTATCCATGATCCAGTTGGTGATCTTGCAGCTGAACAAGTTCCCGGTTTATTGCAAAAATATCAAGGTCGGGTATTATGGATATTGACTACAGCTTGTGCAATTCATTGTCGATATTGTTTTCGGCAACACACGAAATTTTCGACTTCTCAACAGCAAACTATACTTGCAAGTATAAATGCTGATCCTTCTATTACTGAAGTTATTTTAAGTGGTGGCGATCCGTTAATTTTACCAGATAATTATTTGAATAAACTAATAAATAGTATAGCTAAGATTCCTCATATCAAACGGTTACGAATCCATACTCGTTTGCCAATAGTTCTGCCCGAACGAATAAATTCTGCATTATTAACTTGTTTGACCCAAACTAGGTTACAGCCGGTTATGGTTGTACATGTTAATCATGCTAATGAAATCGATGATAGCGTCAAACAAGCTATACAAAGTTTAATTACGGCTGGCATTACCGTATTGAACCAATCAGTTTTATTACGTGGTATTAATGATAACATAACTGCTTTGAGTAATCTTAGTGAAACTTTGTTTAGTGTTAAAGTATTGCCATACTATTTGCATTTACTAGATCGAGTGCAAGGAGCAGCTCATTTTGAAGTCTCAGAAAGTGAAGCAATCGAATTACTGGAACAAATGCGGATCCAATTGCCCGGTTATTTAGTACCTAAAATGGTGCGAGAGGTAGCAGGGATGGCTTATAAAAAACCATTGTGAATAGAGTAAAATTTATATGTATATCTAAAACTATACATAACAATGGTTAGGTCTATAACTTTACCTTTGCAGAATATTTTTAATGCGATCATCCTAATATTTACAATATGTTATATATTAAAATCAATAATATATGTTATATTCATAAATTTTATAAAATTTTGCCATTGAGTGCTATTAATATCAAATGAAACAACGCTGGGTTATCAAAATAGGTAGTGCATTGCTTACCAACGAAGGACGTGGGTTAGACAAACAAGCTATCAAAAATTGGGTAGAACAAATGGCTAGTTTGCATCAACGTGGTATAGAACTAGTTCTAGTTTCTTCTGGTGCAGTCGCTGAGGGTATGACTCGATTAAAATGGACTCAAAGACCATCTGAATTATATAAACTTCAAGCTGCCGCTGCGGTTGGACAAATGGGCATGATTCAAACTTACGAAGCCTTTTTTCAACAACATTCCTTACACACTGCGCAAATTTTATTAACTCATGATGATTTAGTGAATCGACAACGTTATTTGAATGCTCGCAGCACTTTGCGTAGTTTAATTGACTTAAACGTGATACCAGTAGTAAATGAAAATGATACGGTGGCAACTGAAGAGATTAAACTAGGTGATAACGATACTTTAGCAAGTTTAGTGGCCAATTTAATTGAAGCTGATATTTTAGTAATTTTAACTGACCAGCAAGGTTTATGTGAACAAGACCCACGCTTAAATCCAACCGCAAAATTAATTACCGAAGCCAAAGCTGGAGATTCTAACTTGTTAGCAATGGCTAGTGCTACTGGTGGAAGATTAGGTTGTGGTGGCATGTTGACCAAATTGAAAGCTGCAACTTTAGCATCTCGTTCTGGAACTGCTACTATACTTGCTTCTGGACGAGTAGAATCGGTGTTATTAAAAATTGCAGATGGTAAATCAGTAGGAACTTTATTAAAACCAGTTCAAGAACCACTTGCTGCCCGTAAGCAATGGTTGGCTTCACACTTAAAAATGCAGGGCAAATTATATTTGGATCATGGAGCAGTTAAAGTATTAAGTTATTCAGGTAAAAGTTTACTAGCTATTGGAGTAAGTAAAGTTCAAGGTCAGTTTGAACGTGGCGAAATGGTAGCTTGTATTAACCCAAATGGCCAAGAAATAGCTCGTGGTTTGGTAAACTATAGTTCTGTGGAAACTGGAAAAATTTTAGGTTATCCAAGCAGTCAAATAGCAAATATTTTGGGTTATGTTGATGAACCAGAACTAATTCATCGAGATAATTTGGTATTGGTTTGATAAGTGAGTATTATTTTTAGGAAAATTCATATTTAATGCGAATTATCAGTAATTTAATTTCACATATTGGGTTTCACTTTGTTTTATCCAGCCTTGTATAATAAACTACGAGCTTGAGGAGTACCAATGCAAGTTAATAATCCGAAAGCTGAGTCTTTATTTAAACCTATGATATTGCTAATCAATATCAACAAACAGTAGATTTAGATAGGAGGCTGCGGGAGAAATACCCTTGGCTACCCGATTAGAACTATATCAAATAATTCTAAATTACATTCGTTCAACATAACTTTGAACTACGTAGATAAATAGATTACAGTAAACAGATAGTATAAGTTAATGATTTATATTGAAAACAATTAAAGATAATTGACCAACTAACGTTTGAGTTCACCTGCATTTTGAAGCAAAGCAGAAAAATGTCAGGTATAACGATTTGTTATACATTTTTTATTCCTTTCATTTCTTCTGTTACTCTATCTATAAAATCATTATCCATTTTCATATTATCTTCTAAATCTTGAATTAAAATTTGTAATTTTCTTTTTCCTAATTCAATTCTTAAAACTTCTAATGTAAATATATTTTGTTGAATATCATGATTTATTTTCGCACGATATTCATTTTTAAACCACCAAAGTTTTACATCTTTTAAAATTTCTAATATTAAATGTATCAAATATTGTGTCCTGTAATTATTTATTTTTATTTTCCTGAATGTTTGATTTTTAACTTGTTCATAATATCTTAATTCATTTTTATGTTGGGTTTTAGTTTCCCAATTTTCTTTACTTAATATATTTTCAAATAGCCTATAAAAAATCAATCCTTTTATGTCCGCTTGCAATTTTGTTGAATTAGTAACTAATGGTCTTTTTTGTAGTTTTCTATCGTGTTTTAAAGGCAAAACAATTTCGTAAAGTTTTCGTTTGAAAATATCTTTATTGATGATTGACCAATTAAAATCGCTTCTTCTGTTATATCCTTTTTCTGGTGTGTAATTGGGTATTTTTAACAATTCAGGATTGAAAATAATTGTATTTCCCCCACGATAAATAGATGCTTTATTTATGATATTCCCGACTGTTTTAGGTTCAAAAGTTAGTTTTCTAAAAACATTTACTCCGTTTGATAGCAATGCAGTTTCTTTTAGAAAATTTATAAATGCTTCAAAATTTGTTTGCTCTTGTGAATTTTGATAATAAGGATATTCAAGATGTTGAAAATTCTTATTTGACAGGTCGTAATAAAATTCTTTTCGTTCGATATTGACCTTTTGTAATTTATTAAGTTCAAACTTTTCTGTTGGATCGCAATTTACAAAGCATGTTAAATTATAATAAAAATCAATAAGTTGAGAGCGTAAAGTGCTTAAAAATGGCAGAGGTGCTGCATCAGATATTTGCCCAAACATTGCATCAATTCCATTACTTGATTGTTTTGATATGATTTTAAAATAATTCGGAATTACAGTCTTATTTTGATTGTCAAATTTAAATAAATGGTCATCATCTATTATCCAAGAAACACAATTTTTATCAAATAAACTCTTTCCTTTTTCATAAACTTTTTGTTGTAAAAAGGTTCTGTTCTCTGCAATCGATCGACTATTTGAAATATTCTTTATCAGTTCAAATTTTAGATTTTTTTTTGAAACAAAGTAATTTATAATTGGTCTTATCTCATATTCATTACTTGTATTTTCTAAAATTAAAAATCTATAATCGCTTAAATAATTTCCGTATTTTTGATGCAAATTTAAAAATGATTTGAATAATTCTGTTAAATTTTCTGCATTATCTGAAATTGCACCAATTATTAAATTAAATGGTTTAACAGTTTCATTTTTTGTGTCCTCTTTGATTGAAATAAATTCAGCTTTTTCTGCATTATCCGAAATAGTATAATTGAAAAGTTTTTTTGCTCTATCTAATGATTTTTCTTGTAATTCTTTTGAAAATTGATGTAAATATTTACGATAAAATAGGTTTAAGCCTTGTTTTTTGTTACTTGGAATTGTTGTTACCCGATATTCAGAAATGGCATAATGATTAACTAAAATATCATCAACAAAAACTATCTTTTTTGATGCTCTTATTCTTTCGTAGTCAATTAATCTGATTGCTAAATCTCTATCAGTTGCACTTTTTAAACTTTCGTCAAAACCTCCAATAGTCCAAAATGTTTTTAATTCAATAAATAGATTACTGCCTTGTAATCCGGGATTTCCAATAAAGAAATTTACTTTTGTAAATGTGTTCTTATTAGCCTTTATTTCAATCGTTTTGTCCTTTTCTATTCTCAAAAATCCAGAAGCAATGGTTTTAATATTTTTTAATTTTCCATTAATTAATTTTTTCTCTTGTTTGTTTACGCTTTTA
>DAOUSR010000154.1 GCA_030627125.1 Thioploca sp. | reverse complement strand
GCTCAAATTTCCTGCATTGATTAGCCGCACTCGAATCCATTCACCTTGTTTGATTTTAAGTCGTTCAGTAGCTGGATAAGACTTGCCATTAATAGCAAAAAAGTTATACTCCAATGGAATGCCAGACGAACGGCTTAGTAAATAAGGTGGAATATATTTACCACTATCAACCGCTTGTTTAAATTCTTCATAATTACGAAAGAAACCATGTGTCATCGGATCAAGTTTACCTTGTTCCATCAATGAATTTACTTGTCCCATCCCTTCCAACAATTCATTCATTTCCCTACGAGCGAAATTAATATCCCATGCTTCCAACATTAAGGTGTATTCTCTGGTATAAGGAAAGCGTTGTTTTAATGGCTCATCCTTCTTATCAATGATAAAAGCCCCGTGCATAGCATGACTAGCATGTAGCGGAGTTCCCCAATGACAGTGATACCAACGAGTTCCAGCAGGTTTAGCTTGGAATCGATACACAAAAGTTTGGCCGGGGTGGACTGGGTCTTGAGTCACCATCGGCACCCCATCCATAGTATAAGGCACTGTAAGCCCATGCCAATGAATAGTGTGCATTTCTTCAGTTTTATTGGTGAACTTAACTTTTATCCAGTCACCTTCAGTAACATGAATTTTTGGCCCCGGCACTTGGCCGTTGAAAGCAAACATATGAGTTTTTAACCCGGGCAATATTTCATGCTCAGTGATACGGATATCCATAGCAAATTCTTTATAATTTACTTCATTATCTGCTGGCGAACCCGGTGGCTCGATAGTGATTCCCGGAGCCATAGTATGGCCTTCCATAAACATCATGCTACCGTACTCTTCATTCACCATTCCAGTATGGTTCATAGCAGCATGTGTCGAATGATCCATTGGAGCAGCTGGAACCATTTTCGAATGATCCATTTCGGCAGTATTAGCACCAACAGCTAAAGCACTACCAGTTGTTATGGCAGCAGTTTGTAAAAATTTACGGCGTGAAACTTCGTCTTTAAAATTCATAAAATCTCCATAGGACGTAATAATTCCTTCCCAAAATTGGGCTTATTTAAAGATTACTACGAAATAGAATTAATTTGTCTAAAGCAGAATTTGCAAGGTTACAGAATTATTGATAGATTTATCCTGTCTAAACTTTGTAAATTCTGCTTCAGAAATTATTTACATTAATCCAATATTGATTAACTATGGAGACTACGGGGAGGTCTAAAGAGAAAAACTGGTAGGTCGTATAAAGAAACAGAAGAATTGATGCTATTTAATACTTGGATATTAAAATCATTCTTGGAATTAGATTGGAGTAATACTACACAACTGCAACAGTCATCGCAATTATCACATTCCAATATTTCATCACACATACTATCAAGATGATTTTCAGCAGATGTATGGATTGATATATCATTACTTTCAAAAGCCAAGCCAGCAGAATACATACCCAATGAGATACTTTGGGCAAATATTACTAATATTATAAGCTTGGCTATTTGTTTCACTTTTTGGAATTCTTTTTAATATGATACTGAATACAATAAGCTATTTAATAATTGTTGTCAAGTTTACATTTATCAGGAAAATGCATGCAAGGCCGAATCCGATTGAGAGATGCTGGGTAAGTTTGTTTGAAGATTCCTAACATAAGTTATTTAAAAATTGTACGAGATTAACTCATGATATAATAATCAAAAAGTTCAAATATTTAGGCTAGTAAGTTTTAAACTTTAAAATACCACTATAAACTATAAATTATTCAACATGCAAACTTCCAAACCTATCCCCAACGATTTTATTCGTCAAATTATCGCTGAAGACTTAAAAACTAAAATATATCAAGTAGTTACTCGTTTTCCACCGGAGCCTAATGGCTATTTACATATTGGTCATGCCAAATCTATTTGTTTAAATTTTGATGTTGCCGCAGAGAATGGAGGTCGTTGTTATTTGCGATTTGATGATACTAATCCGAGCAAAGAAAACCTTGAATATGTCGAATCAATTAAAGCTGATTTAGCTTGGTTAGGATATACTTGGACTGAATTACGCCATTCTTCAGACTATTTTGAACAACTTTATGGATATGCGATTGAACTTATCAAACTTGGCAAAGCTTATGTTTGTAGTTTAACTGGCGAAGAAATTAAACAATATCGTGGCACCTTAAAAGAACCGGGGCAGAATAGTCCATATCGTGAGCGTTCTATTGAGGAAAATTTAGCTTTATTTGCTCAGATGAAAGCTGGTGAATTTGCTGATGGTGAATATGTATTACGGGCTAAAATCGACATGAATTCGCCTAATATTAACCTACGAGACCCAATAATCTATCGAATCAAACATTTACCGCATCAAATGACAGGTGACAAATGGTGTGTGTATCCTATGTATGATTTTACCCACTGTCTGTCCGATGCGATAGAAGGTATCACTCATTCTCTTTGCACTTTGGAGTTTGCAGATCATCGGCCTTTGTATGACTGGTTTTTGGATACTTTAGCAACTCCGTGCCATCCTCAACAGATAGAATTCGCTCGTTTATCATTGAACTATGCTGTTATGAGTAAACGTAAGCTCCAAGAATTGGTCGAGAGTAAACTGGTTAGTGGTTGGAATGATCCAAGAATGCCAACTTTAACTGGGATGCGAAGAAGAGGTTACACTCCTGAATCTATTCGAGATTTTTGTGAAAAAATTGGTTTAACTAAGAACAATACTAATATTGAAATAGGCGTGTTAGAAAACTCAATTCGGAGTGATTTAGACCCTAAAACAGCCCGAGTTATGGCAGTATTAAATCCTCTCCGAGTAGTAATAGAGAATTATCCAACAGAATCAGAACAACTGGAAGCTCCATATCATCCTAATGATCCTAGTATGGGTTCTCGCCCGGTAACATTTGCTAAAGTTATCTATATCGAACAAGAAGACTTCCTTGAAGAACCGCCGAAAAAGTTTTTCCGTTTGGCTCCGGGGCGTGAAGTTAGATTGCGTTATGCTTATTTTATCACCTGTCAAAGTGTAATTAAAGATACCAATGGTGAAATCGTGGAATTACGTTGTACCTACGATCCTGCCACTAAAGGCGGTTCGGCTCCTGATGGTAGGAAAGTAAAAGGCACCATTCATTGGGTATCAGAAGCTCACGCAATTACTGCCGAAATCCGCTTGTACGATCGGCTGTTTAATCAATCTAATCCTGGAGTTAGTGGGACTGATTTTAAAACCGCTCTTAATCCTAATTCTATAGAAATTTTACCTAATAGTAAGGTGGAAGCTAGTTTGGCCAATGCTCAGATTGATGAGCGTTATCAGTTTGAAAGACAAGGCTATTTTTGTGTGGATAATATTGACAGTTCAGCTGAAAAATTAGTTTTTAATCGGATTGTAACTCTGCGTGATTCTTGGGCTAAGATTGATAAAGCTAATAAGTAATTATTTGGGTAATCCTAAACAGTGGTAATGGTTTGAAATTACAATAAATCAATTAATAAATCATTACTTTATTTAGGACTACCCTATAATTAATGTTTAAGGTGGATTTTTCAATAAATTTTACGGTTAGAAAGAGTTTCAACTTTTGCTAAAATATTCGCTAAATTTTTAAAAATCGGATAATGTTTAAACGATATGTTAAAAAATATTAAAATCAGCAACAAATTGGCAGTAATTTTGACTATTCCAATGCTTGGATTGCTATATTTTACCATTGGAATTACGTGGGAAAAGCAAGCAATTGTGCAGCAGATGAATTTGTCTCAAGAATTAGTTAAATTAGCGATCAAATCCAGTTCATTAGTTCATGAATTACAAAAAGAACGTGGTTTATCTGCTGGTTTTATTGGTAGTAAAGCTGCTGGATTTGCTACCCAATTACAACAACAAAAACATATAACTGACAATGCAATTTCTCAACTAAAATTTTTCTTGGTCAGGTTTCCAGTTGCTCTTTTTGCCGATAGTTTAAAACACAAATTAGATGAGGTTTTGTTAGAATTAGATAAAATTAACGTTAAAAGGAGACTAATCAATGAATTAAATATATCTTTAAATGAAGAACTTAAATTTTATACCAATATTATTGAGTTATTACTAGTAAACATCAATCATCTTTCCACTCTGGTTAATGACGCTAAACTTTCTAATCAAATTGTATCTTACGTAAACCTGTTGCAAATCAAAGAAAAATCTGGTATTGAAAGAGCAATCTTAAACAATGTTTTTAGTCAAGGTTTTTTTTCAGCTACTATGTATGAAAGATTTACTTCATTAGTGGATATTCAAAAAAATTATACTAAAGAGTTTTTTTTCTTTGCCAGCTCCCATCAAAAACAAATTTATCACAATGCTATTGATAAAAATCAAGCATTATTAGCAGAATTTAATAAAATTAGACAAATTATTTTTACCCAAGAATTAAAATTACAATTAATAACTGAATTACAAACTCAAGTTGGTTACGGTGGTCTAATTCATCAATTCAAAAATTATGTATTACGTGGTGAGCAACATTATATTGATGGTTTTCAGTATAAATATAAAAAAACTAAAGCTATATTTAATAAGTACAAAAACCTCTATAGTATATCAGCTCAAGACATTGAAAATATTAACATAATTGCAAAAACATTTGCTAACTACAAACAGAATTTAGAAATTGCCATTCAACTTAAAAAGCAGCATAATTTAGCAGAAAATATTGATAATGTTGTTAAAATTGATGATGAGCCAGCTATTAAAGCTTTAAACCAGTTATTAAAAGGTGGTAATGTTGGTATATCTCCTATCTATTGGTGGGAATTAGCAACCAAAAGGATAAACCTATTAAAAGAGATCGAAAATCAAATAACAGTTGATTTAAATAATTCTACTAATTTACTCAAGATGGATGCTCAAACAACTTTTATTCTTGCAATCATAATTATGATAGTAATAGTAATTGCAACTTTTATTACATCTTATATTTTCGCACAATCAATAACTAATCCATTGAAAAAAATAGTTAAATTAGCAGAAAAAATTTCTAATGGAGAACGAAAAATACAGTTTGATATTAACTCCCAAAATGAAACTGGCAATCTATCCAATACTATGTATAAAATGTTAGATTCTATTAATCGTTCAGAATTAATGTTAAAAAATATCAATCAAGCTTATGCTCGGTTTGTACCAAATGAATGTTTAAATTTATTAAATAAAAAACATATTATGGAAGTTAAAATGGGGCATAATTTAGAAACTGATATGACCATTTTATTTTCTAATATTCGTTCTTTCACAGTTTTATCTGAAAAAATGTCTCCTCAAGAAAATTTTGATTTCATTAATAGTTACTTAAAAATAATGGGGCCAGTAATACGTAAACACGGTGGAATTATTGATAAGTATATTGGGAACGCTATTATGGCATTGTTTGAAAAACCTAATTCTGCGGTTGATGCTGGAATTGATATGTTGGATAAGCTAAATGAATTTAATAACACTGAAGAACAAGAAATTAAAATTGGAATTGGAATTAATACGGGAAAATTAATGTTTGGAGTTGTGGGAGATGAGCATCGGTTACAATGTATAGTTATCAGTGATGCGGTTAATCTAGCTTCGAGATTAGAAAATGCTACTAAAACTTATGGCAATGATCTAATTATTAGCAACAATACGTTGGATAAGTTAGATAATCCTAATCAGTATTCCATGCGATTTTTAGATAAAATTAAGGTTAAAGGCCATTCTGAAAAGATTAATATTTTTGAGATTTTTAATGTTGATTCACCACAACTTAGGCTAGACAAACACGCTACCATTGATAAATTTGAATTAGCAGTTAATTTGTATCAAGAATATAAGTTTGCAACTGCAAAACAATTAATGCAAGAATGTTTACAGGTAAATTCACAAGATAAAGCTGCTAATAATTATATCAAATGCTGTAAAAATTTATTAAAAGTTGAGCAGAATGATGATTGGGAAAAAATTGCTCAAACAGTAAAATGGACTCCAGCTATAGCTGTCAATCATTCAGTTATTGATGCACAACATAAAGAATTATTCGACTTAATTAAAGACTTAATCATGTCTATAGGCAATAATAATACTATAGAAGAGGTTGAAAAGGCTATTAAATTTTTGGAATATTATGTGGTTATCCACTTTGTTACCGAAGAAAAATTTATGCTAGAGTGTAATTATTCTAATTATTCTGACCACAAAGCCGCCCACGAATTATTTAAGAGAAATTTTCAACAAATTAAATTATATTATCAAAAAAATGGAAGTTCTTTATATTTAACCTTGCGAATCAAAGATGAGATAGTTGATTGGTTGCTTAATCATATTAAAAAAATGGATCAGCAATTAGCTTTACTTTTGCAGGAAGGTGAATAATGTACATAAATTTTCCATCATAGAATTAAACTGTTAGCAACCATAAAGGATTGCCCTAACCAATTTTCTTAACTTAATGGCATTGGGGCTAAAAGTATAAATAGTGGATTTTACTTCATCATGTTAAAATGGCAGATTTCCAATCAATTATTAGCAAGCACCCATGAAATTAGCACAAGATACTATTCATCTTTATACAATCTGAACATATAAGTATTTAATCCAATGAAAATTAACGAATATAATAATTCATCGCTTCCTAAACGTTGCCGCCGTATTCATTTTATAGGTATTGGTGGAGTTGGTATGTGTGGCATTGCCGAAGTAATGCATCGCATTGGTTATGCAGTTTCTGGTTCAGATTTGCATAGTGGTAAAATGACGCAATATTTAGCTGATTTAGGTATCAAAATCCAAATTGGACATATGGCCGAACATGTGTATGGTTGCGATGTAATAGTAATTTCCAGTGCCGTAAAAGAAGATAACCCTGAAGTACAAGCAGCTAGAGCCAAAAAAATCCCGGTAGTGCCGAGAGCGGAAATGCTAGGCGAATTAATGCGTTTTAGGCAGGGTATTGCAATTGCAGGAACTCATGGTAAGACTACTACTACCAGTTTGATTGCTAGTATTTTGGCAGAAGGTAATTTAGATCCAACTTTTGTAATTGGAGGACGATTAAGCAGTGCTGGAACTCATGCTGGTTTAGGTTATGGAGAATATTTAGTTGCCGAAGCTGATGAAAGTGATGCGTCTTTCTTATATTTAAAACCAGTGATAGCAGTTGTAACTAATATTGATGCAGATCATATTCGGACTTATGATAGTGATTTTAATAAATTACAGCAAACTTTTATTGAATTTTTAAGTCAATTGCCATTTTATGGATTAGCAGTGTTATGTATTGATAATCCGGTGATAGCTAATTTATTGCCTCGTTTAACTAAACCTATGATAACTTATGGTTTATCAGAACAAGCCGATATTCGAGCAACTGATATTAAATACCAACATGGAATAACATCTTTTAAAGTATTACGAGGCCAAAATCATTGGTTAGATGTAACTTTAAATTTGCCCGGCAAACATAATGTACATAATGCGTTGGCAGCAATTGCTATAGCTCGTGAAGTTGGAGTTGCAGATACGGCAATTTGTAAGGCTTTGAGTACATTTAGTGGTATTGATCGACGCTTTCAAATGCAAACCATTAAAATTTCCCAAGGAGAAATCCTGCATGTTGACGATTATGGCCATCATCCTGAAGAAATTGCGGCGGTGTTGAATGCAATACAAACTGGTTGGCCAGAAAGACGTTTGATTGTAGCTTTCCAGCCACACCGTTATACTCGTACTCAAGATTTATTCAATGAATTTGTACAAATATTGGCTTCAATTAAAATTTTATTGTTATTGGAAATTTATCCGGCTGGAGAAACTCCAATTAACGGAATAACTAGTACGGCTTTGTGTGAAGCTATTAACACTAACGTACAATTAGTTGATAATCCAGAAAATTTACCAAAAATCGTTACCTCAATGTTACAAGATCAAGATATATTGCTTACTTTAGGAGCTGGTAATATTGGAGTAATTGCAGCTAATTTAGCAAGTAAATTATAAGTAAATTGTATAGCACAAAAATGTAAAAAGGCAATCAAAATTGATTGCCCATCAGAGATAATTATTAATTAAGGAATTAGAACTCAATAAAATATGATACTTAAGACCTGACAGGTTTTGAAAACCTGTCAGGTCTGCCTGAGAGTTTCGGCAATTATTAAATCCTGAATCCTAAGTTC
>DAOUSR010000012.1 GCA_030627125.1 Thioploca sp. | reverse complement strand
TGATAAAACCGCAAGGCTGTGGCAGGTAGAAACCGGTAAATTATTGCACAGTCTCAAAGGGCATGAATCTTATGTAATAAACGCCGTGTTCAGTCCCGATGGCAAACTCGTTGTGACCAGTTCATATGATAAAACCGCAAGGCTGTGGCAGGTAGAAACCGGCAAATTATTGCATAGTCTCAAAGGGCATAAATCTTCTGTAATAAACGCAGCGTTCAGTCCCGACGGCAAACTCGTTGTCACCAGTTCATATGATAAAACCGCAAGGCTGTGGCAGGTAGAAACCGGTAAATTATTGCACAGTCTCAAAGGGCATGAAAATACTGTAAGAAACGCGGCGTTCAGTCCCGACGGTAAATTCGTTGTGACCAGTTCATTTGATAAAACCGCAAGGCTGTGGCAAGTATTTAATGAAACTCAAAAATTAGTAAATTATGCCAATAAAATTGTGCCACGTTGCTTATCCACTAAACAGAGAGAACAATTCTTTTTACCAGAATCTAAAGGTAATTTATTAATAATAGAAGCAGAAAACTTAGCTCGTGAAGATAATATTAAAGAAGCTATTGCTAAGTTTAAACAGGCTAAAGAAATATCTCCTTGTTTTAAATTTGATTTAGAAAACAAAGTATCAACTGCTATTTTCACAAAAGGAGAAGAATTGGCTAAGGAAGGTAAATTGAAAGAAGCTGTAGTTAAGTTTGAAAAAGCTATGCAAATTGATTCTCGGATTAAACTTGCTGAACCAAAAGATTATGCACAAAAGTTAGCACAACAATCTGCTCAAGAATTAATAGAAAATGGAAAAGAATTAGCTGGAGAAGGAAATATTGAAGAAGCTGTGATTAAGTTTAAAGAAGCATTAGCTATGGATTCTAATTTGACTTTTAATCCTAATGATAAAGCTCAGGCAGTTTTCTTGGTAAAACAAGGTGAAAATTTGGTAGAAGAAAGAAAAATCATTGAAGCTATTAGCAAATATCAACAAGTTCAACAAATAGATTCTGAAGTAGAAATTTCTACTGACAATTGGAATAGGCTTTGTTGGAATGGTAGTTTATATGGACAGGCTGCTACAGTAATAGAATATTGCGACAAAGCAGTGAAACTTGAACCATATTCTAGTAACTATTACAGAAGTAGAGGCTTGGCAAGAGATTTAACTAACAATATTCAAGGTGCAATTGAAGACTGTAAATTTGTAATTGAAAATTCTACTAATGAAAAATATGTAGAACAAGCTAAAAGTTGGCTAGATTATTTACAAAAAGGTGAAACTCCGTTTACTGAGGAGGTTTTGGAGGAATTACGTTAGGTTTTGAACATGATTGCACGGATTATCAAGATAAAACATGATTAAATCTCTACCACTACTTTGTTTAGGACTACCATATTTTGTTGGGAGCATGGTTCCCATTAGTTAAGAAGATGGGTAATTAATGTGGTAATAATCAGTTAATAAAACTTGCAATTATTCCTTGTGCTGCTTTACGCCCAGAAGCAATTGCTGTAACTACCAAATCTGGGCCATTAGTATTATCTCCTCCAGCATATATTTTAGGATGAAAAGTTTTACCACTGTTATCAATTTTAGTTAGTTCTATACCTAAATTCATCATCCAATCAACTGTAACGACCGCATTAAAAGTTGCATAAAAGCAAATTCTTGTACAATAATACCTTCATCATTCCCGAAACAGCTATTTTTTTGGCGAAGGTATTTTATTTATTTAAAAAGTGTATAATACTTAAACTTTATCACATCAATAATTTACTCTGAAGGAAGGTGTATTTATGAATAATTATTTTAAAACAATATTTCTGCTGGTTATATTTTTGTCAATTAATGTCCAAGCACAAATTTCTGATGCTAAGGTATCTGCATTAGTGGAAGCGTTAAGGCTTGGTGCAGTGGATGGAAAACTTTATAGTGAATGGCAAATAAAGCCTAAAAACATTACAAATTGGTCAACAAGGTATTTAGGTAAGACCATTACTCCAGAAGAATTTGCCGCTAATCCAACAGTAGCACGTCAAATATTGGAGATTAAGATGGGTAATTTACTTCGTGAACAATATGAACTTAGTGGACAAGATGAGACCACTGCAATATTACGGACAGCTTCTTGGTGGATGAGTGGAATACCTGAAAATTCTAATCCTAAACTTGAAGTTTTTACCCAAAATATATTAAAGTTTTACCGAGAAGTACTTGATAAAGCAAAAAATAAATAGAGTTTCTCGTTCTTGAAAATAAAAAATGATTTAATAACAAATATTTATAAAAACTGTCCGAACCATTGATTCACTTAAATTGCCCTAAAATTGTTCAATTATCTTTGCACGATGTTAATTTAATTGAGATAATGTTTTACAATTGTAAGTAGGTAGTATTTAAGTTTAGTTTGACGAACTATCCATACTCACATCTTAGTCGTATATATTTAAAGAGAAATAATTATGTCTTATACTGAAATTACCCATGAATCTTGGTGGAGTCGGATAAAAAGGTCTTTTGGGAATATCCTGATTGGATTTATTTTGTTTTTAGTTGCGTTTCCGCTGTTATTTTGGAATGAGGGCCGAGCTATATATCGTGCTCAAACCTTAGAAGAAGGTATTAGTATTGTCACTTCAATTAATGCTAATCAAATTAATAAGAAAAATGAAGGTAAACTTGTTCATGTGACAAGCCAAACAAAATCAGATGAAACTTTGACTGATGTGAGATTTGGTCTAGTTCAACATAATATTATCAAGTTACAACGTATAGTAAAGATGTACCAATGGCAAGAACAACAACATTCCAAAACCGAAGAAAAATTAGGTGGGAGTACTGAAACAACAACAACTTATACCTATAATAAAACTTGGAATAGTATTTTATCTGATTCTAGCAATTTCAAACAACCGAAAGCTCATCAAAATCCTTCTTCCATGCCATTTAATTCTGGGATATTTCAGGCTAAACAAGTTACATTCGGTGCTTTTATTCTTTCCCCTAGTTTCATTAATCAGCTTAATAATTATCAAAAATTACCAGTAACCAATACAATACTTGAACAGGTGCCAAAAGAACTTAGAGATAAGTTACAAGTTTATAATGAATCTTATTATATGGGAGAAAATGCTACTGAACCTCAAATAGGAGATTTACAGATAAATTTTGTAGTTGTTTTACCTGAAGTGATTAGCATCATTGCGAAACAAATTGCTCCAACTTTTACTTCCTATACAACTCAAATTGGTGGAGAAATTGAGCTTTTTGAATATGGTACAGTGGCGGCTGAAAATATGTTTAAGCATGAACAAGAATTCAATGTAATGCTCACTTGGATGCTTAGACTGGTAGGTTTTATAGTTATGTTTATTGGTTTGAATCTTATCTTTGGAGTATTGAGAACCTTGGCAGCGGTTTTACCATTTTTAGCTGATATTGTTGGTTTTATTGGCGGATTTGTTAATTTTATTATAGCAGCTGTGCTTTCTATTATTACTATTGCTATTGCTTGGATTGTTTATCGTCCTTTGTTGGGTATAGCACTTTTAGTGATTGCCGGAGGTCTTTTGTATTTTTTGAAATTTGCACCTAAACCTCAAGAAACTATATCTGTTACGGAAATCGTTGGGTAAACGAATAATACATAGATTTTCGATTGGAATATTTAATCACCAGCAAGGATACAATGAAAGGAACAAATTTAATACAATCCTCTATTGCATCCTAAATGTGCTGTCAGATTACTTATTCTGGTGTTTGGACTGTTTCTACTGTTTCGACTGTCTCTATAACATCTTTATCAGTCGATTCTTTAGATGGAGATTTTTCTCCTTCGTTTGATTCAGAGGAATTTTCAGTAAGTTCCTTTGAATCATCAGGTATTTCTTCAGATTCAGGTATTTCTTCAGGGATAAGAGCAACTTCTATAAGTTCTCGATTTTTATCAATGGTTTTTTGACCTATTCCATTTATTTTTTTGAGATCATCAATGGACTCAAACATGCCGTTTTTATCACGGAATTCAACAATATCAGCCGCTTTTTTTGGCCCGATACCACGTAAATTTTCCAAAATTAGTACATCTGCTGTGTTGATATTAATTTTCTCAATATTAGCTTCAGCATAAGCAACTGGCAAAATAAGAATCGATAGATTTAAAAGAAACAATAGAACAAGCTTACGAATTGACATAATTAAACTCCTTGGTTCATATCCATCTAAAAATTACCTACCATAAAATATTTTAGACGAATTATAGATGTAATAAAAATGCAAAAATATTTAATAGGTTTATTGAAAATAATCTTTGATAATTATAAAATCTATTATAAATAGTTATAATATATATTTTTAATAACCTAAAATATTCAAAAAATAAAACTATCCAGAATTATAACATTTTATTTCTGGCAATAAAATCTGTAATGGAAAAAATTATAGTAAATTATCAATTTAATAAATGAAAATATACCAAGTTGGTGGTTCAGTACGGGATAAATTTCTTGATTATCCAAGTAAAGATATAGATTGGGTGGTAGTTGGAGCAACACCACAGATTCTATTAAAATCAGGTTATATTCAAGTTGGGCAAGATTTTCCAGTGTTTTTGCATCCTGATACTCATGAAGAATATGCACTGGCTAGGACTGAACGTAAAACTGGTTCTGGTTATACTGGTTTTAGCGTTTATGCAGCACCTGATGTTACGTTGGAAGAGGATTTACGCCGCCGTGATTTAACCATAAATGCAATGGCTCTTGATGATCAAGGTACATTATTCGACCCATTTAACGGTATGGCAGATTTACACAATAAAATTCTACGGCATGTTTCTCCAGCTTTTATGGAAGACCCTGTGAGAATTTTACGAGTTGCTAAATTCGCAGCTAGATTTGATTTTGCTATTGCTGAAGAAACTTTGGTTTTAATGATTAATATGGTTGCTAATGGAGAAGTGGATGCGTTAGTTGCAGAGCGAGTATGGCAAGAAACTGTACAAGCTTTGGCCACTAAAAAACCCCAAATTTTTTTTGCAACATTACGTGCTTGCGGAGCATTAGCTAGAATTTTTCCGGAGCTAAATAATACCACTAATAATTCATCAGCGTTATTACATTTACAACAAGCTCGCTCTAAAACTAATGATAGTCAAATATTATTTGCAGTATTAGTTTGTGATTTGGATAAAGGCAAAATAGAAGAAAACGTTACGCTTATAAAAACTTTGTGCAAACGATATCGAATACCAAGCCAATATCGTGAATTAGCTTTACTAATGGCACGTTATCATAAGTCATATCAAAATATTAATGAATTATCTCCACAAATATTACATGATACGTTACAAGGTTTAGATGCTTTTCGGCGGCCTCAACGATTTGAACTATTTTTACTTGCTTGTGAAATATATTATGGCAATAATGCTGATAAATTTCATCACTTATTTAAAATTGCTAATCAAATTGATGTGGCTACGATAATAGCAGATGGTTTTCAAGGACTAGAAATAAGTAAAGAATTACGCAAACGTAGAATAAATATTATTGCTAACCAAGGTAATTGAACGAAATATTCCATCCAATTACCTATTATAAATATCCAACCTAATTTAAGGAATGCTCTTTAATTATAAATTTTTGTAAATATTTTTTGGAGGATTCTGTTCCGGCCTAATTTGAGGGGTTAGCATATCATTAGCTACATCCCCATCAACTGGTTGACCTTTAACATTTTGTAATGGCAAATCATAGTCATTCCAACCTCTTACCCCAGTTTTTAATGATTTAACTGATTTATAACCCATAATTTGCATAGTATGAGCTGCTAGTACACTACGATGGCCGGAACGACAAATTACTACAACTTCTTTATTCCGTGCCATAACAAGTTCTGGTATCGTATCATCATAGCCATAATCACAAGCTAATTCCAAAATTCCTCTTGGTACATTTACCGAACCTTTTATGTGTAATATTTCAAATTCATAAGGTTCTCGTATATCAAGCAACACTGGATATATATTTTTTTGTACATTATCTTCTAAATCCCAAGGAAAAACTTCTTTAACCGTTTTTAAACAATTATTAACCAACTCTTGGAAACTTTTCATACTTTCCACCTACAAGCAAATTTACTGAACTATTTATCGTTAATGAATGTTAAAATAATATATTTGGCATTAATTAAAAAAAAACAATACTAATTCTTGAATTATAATTATGCCACTATTTTAAAAAAATCATGCAAATTTTCAAAAATTATATATTTATAATATTTAAATATCAACAAAAGTATGTAGTATTATAATCTAAAGAATATAAATTAAACTTTAATTTGTAACAAAATCAAATAATGAATACTTGAAAATTAAATAAACTTACACTACACTAATGAAGTTTACTTAAATTATGATAAATCCTGATTTCATCGATTTAATCGGGATATCAACAGCAAATTATCAAATTGCTTATTTTACATTTTAGAACAGGTATAAATTTAATGTCAAAATATTACGATACTATTACTGCATTAGAAACAAAAAAGATAAACCGTGACTATATAGTTGGTTGGATGGGCGGCTATTTACAAAATCCTGCTCGTGAAGAGCAACGTGTTACTGAAGCTTATGAAGCTGGTTATGAAGATGGTGGTAATGGTACTACTGATTCATCCAGCCAATGGGTTTCTTAGTTAAATTAGTTTAAGTTATGTTCAGATAAATATTTTTTGAAAAATTTATCTGAACATGTTCAAAATAGTTCTGATTGAATATATATTTATCTACAAATATTTAATCTAAAAAATTCGTATTAAACTTTCAAAGTCAAGTTTTTAGGAGACCATAATGCCTGATGTACGCATGTATTGTACCCAAACTTGTCCATATTGTAATAGAGCAGAAATGTTGCTAAATAAAAAAGGCATAAAAGTAGAGAAGATTTTTGTCGATAAAAATCCTGATGAGATGGATAATATGATTAAGTTTAGCAACAATCGACGTACTGTTCCTCAGATTTTTATTGGAGAATTACATGTGGGCGGTTTCGATGATCTAGCTGAACTTAACATTGAAGGTGAACTTGATTCTCTGTTACAATAAATTAATGGTTTAGCAAGTTATTTAATGTTCAATATGCTATAGTTTCACTAGGTACACATATCAGTTAAAAATTAAACTGGATAGATTTATTCTAAAATTTGTTGTAATTGCTTAACTTGATAAGAAGCAGCTAGTAGAGATTAAATATGGCTTAAGTAATTACGTTTTATTTAAAATATTATAGAATTTATCTGTTACATATCTTAACGAAAGTTGATAACTATTCTTGATTATCTTCTGATACGTTGTTAATATACCACATAGTGCAATATTTATTTTTGAACATTAGAAGTGTTACAGTGTGTGTGATATAATAATTTCAATCAAAGATTTTATGTAAAGCATCTGTTGTAAAATTGATACAATGTGCTTAAAGTTATGTGATTTTTAAATTAAAT
This sequence comes from Thioploca sp., assembly GCA_030627125.1. GTDB lineage: Bacteria > Pseudomonadota > Gammaproteobacteria > Beggiatoales > Beggiatoaceae > DRQV01. Next base: position 26,892 of record DAOUSR010000012.1, on the reverse strand, counting down.
AAACTATGTCTTGTTGGATAAATCTATAAATAGTTTAATTTCACAGTATGTAATTATATAAGGAATTTTGTTTATGTCTGATTACTATGGTCGTAAAATTTTAGTAGGAATAGTCGCAGGTACTCTGCTGTCAACAGCAGTGGCTTCTGTTTTGGCATCTGGTAATGATGAAACTTATCGTTTGATAGATACTCAAGGCAGACCAGTACTAACCAAACGTGAAAATGAATGTGTTTTAACCCCTCGTTCTCCTAACACACCAAGAACTACGTTTCAAGAGTGTGGTGATTCCTTTGATAATGATAAAGATGGTATCAACAATAATGAAGATAAATGCCCAGACAATACTGTAGAAGAAATTGCTAAAGGTGTTTATCAAGATGGTCCTAATAAAGGCTGTCCAATAGATAGTGATGATGATGGTGTACCTGATTATAGAGACGACTGTCCAAATAATACTCCAATGGAAATAGATCGTGGAGTTAATGAACGTGGTTGTCCAGTAGATTCTGATCGAGATGGGGTGCCTGATTATAAAGATAAATGCCCAGGTACACCTCTAGGTTATCCGGTTGATGAAAATGGTTGTCATGATATTTGTAAAATTGAACCTGAGCAATGTATAAAATCATTACCTACTCTTGATGCTGATGTATTATTTAAATTCGACAAATATATCTTGACTAATGAAGGGAAATCTATTATTGCAAATATTGTTGATGGAATTGGTAATTTTTCTGATGTAGTGATGGTAACAGTAACCGGTCATACTGACTCTACTGGTGCTACAAGATACAATCAGAGACTGTCTGAAAAACGCTCTGGTGGTGTAGTAAAATACATGATTAGTGTAGGAGTACCAGAAGATAGAATTAGTGCAAAAGGTGAAGGTGAATTAAATCCTATAGTTTCTAACTCAACTAGAGCTGGTCGAACTCAAAATCGTCGAGTTGAAATTTCTGTAGAACGTAATCATAATTAAGTTAAACAGCCTATAAGGTACAGTGCAATGCGGTGTTCTTAACAGAGCATCGCATTTTTTTTAATTATTTTTAAGAGGATTCAAATTTGAAACTAATCGTTACTGGTGGTGCTGGTTTTATTGGTTCTGCACTTATTCGTTACCTTATTAACACTACTGATACCATAGTTATGAATGTTGATAAACTAACATATGCAGGTAATCTTGATTCTTTAGTTTCTATAATAAATAATCCTCAGTATCATTTCTCCCAAACTGATATTTGCGATGCCAAAGCCTTGCAAAAAATATTTACCGAATTCCAACCAGACGCTGTTATGCACTTGGCAGCTGAGTCACATGTAGACCGTTCTATAGATGGCCCAGCCGAATTTATTAATACCAATATTATTGGCACTTACACGTTATTAGAAGCAACTCGTAATTATTGGCTTACTCTTTCTGAGCCAGCTAAATCGGAATTTCGTTTTCAGCATATTTCTACTGATGAAGTATATGGTAGTTTAGGAACCGAGGGACTATTTACTGAAGCAACTTCTTACCAACCAAATTCACCATATTCTGCTAGTAAAGCTTCTTCAGATCACCTTGTACGCGCTTGGTTTCATACTTTTAATTTACCAGTAGTTACAACCAATTGTTCTAATAATTATGGTCCTTATCAATTTCCAGAAAAACTTATTCCATTAATAATTCTCAATGCTTTGGAAGGTAAACCGTTGCCGATTTATGGTAAAGGTGAAAATATCCGTGATTGGCTATATGTGGATGATCATACCAGTGCGTTATATACAGTGCTAAAAAATGGAAGATTAGGAGAAGTGTATAATATTGGTGGTAACTATGAAAAAACTAATATGGAAGTAGTTACAACGTTATGTGAAATTTTGGATGAATTAGTACCAAGCACAGCTCCATATAAAAATTTAATTACATATGTAACCGATCGACCAGGTCATGACTTGCGTTATGCTATTGATTCTACTAAAATTCAAAATGAATTAAATTGGCAACCACAAGAAACATTTGCTACTGGCTTACGAAAAACGGTACAATGGTATTTAGACAATAAGGATTGGTGTCAAAGAGTAGTGGATGGTAGTTATCAAAGAGAACGTTTAGGCACATTATGAAAGGAATTATTTTAGCAGGTGGTTCAGGAACCCGTTTATATCCAGTTACTCAAATTATTTCTAAACAATTATTACCAATTTATGATAAACCAATGGTTTATTATCCGTTGACAACTTTAATGTTAGCAGGGATTAGAGATATTTTATTAATTTCTACTCCACAGGATATACCAAGATTTCAGCAATTATTGGGCGATGGTACGCAATGGGGTATTAATATAAGTTATGCAATTCAACCGTCACCTGATGGTTTAGCTCAGGCATTTATAATTGGTGAGTCATTTATTGCTAATTCAGCTTGTACATTAGTATTGGGCGATAATATATTTTATGGGCATGATTTACAAAATAAACTACAAAAATCAGCAATTTTAACCGATGGTGCAGTTGTGTTTGCATATCGAGTTCACGACCCAGAACGTTACGGAGTAGTTGAATTTGATGCAAATGATATTGCGATTAGTTTGGAAGAAAAACCTAACCAACCAAAATCTAATTATGCGGTAACTGGTTTATATTTTTATGATCATGATATAGTGCAGATAGCTAAAACTATTCAACCTTCGGCTAGAGGTGAATTAGAAATTACTGACGTTAATAACGTTTATTTGCAAAATAATAAATTACAAGTGGAAAAGATGGGACGAGGTATGGCTTGGTTAGATACTGGCACGCACGAGTCATTATTAGAAGCATCTTCATTTGTAGAAACTATTGAAAAAAGGCAAGGACTTAAAATTGCATGCCCAGAAGAAATTGCTTGGCGGAAAGGTTATATCACTACCGAGCAATTGCAAAATTTAGCTAAACCTTTGCAAAAAAGCAGTTATGGAAATTATCTTAACTATATATTAACTTATGGAATCTAAATGAAAGTAACCAAAACTAAAATTGCTGGGGTATTAATTATAGAACCGAAAGTATTTGGTGATGCCAGAGGATTTTTTTTAGAAACTTTTAATGCTAAAAGATATGCTGAAGCTGGAATCATTGAGTCGTTTGTACAGGATAATCATTCTCATTCTGCGAAAGGAGTGTTGCGTGGTTTACATTTTCAAAAACAATATCCTCAAGGTAAATTAGTTAAAGTAACTCAAGGTTCTGTATTTGATGTTGCAGTTGATATTCGGCAAAATTCTCCAACTTATGGTCAATGGGTAGGGATTACTTTGTCAGCCGAAAAACATACTCAATTTTATGTACCACCTGGTTTAGCTCATGGTTTTTGTGTGATTTCGGAGACTGCCGATTTTCATTATAAATGCACCGAATATTATCATCCAGAAGATGAAGGTTCTATTCGTTGGGATGATCCAGAAATTGGAATTCAATGGCCGGTGACTGAACCTGTTTTATCAGATAAAGATTCCAATGCTATGTATTTTAAAGATTTGTTATTATAAATCAAAAAGAAAATGTCTAATACTAATTTTAAAGAAATTGAAAAAATTCTAAATCAGCATCCAGATGTACAAGAAACTGTGGTGATTGAATTTCTACCTAATGTATTGGTAGCCTATATTGTGTCTGGACTTATTCCAGATAGATTACCCTACCACAGTTCCTGTTTATTAAAATCTGCTCACGATGAACAAACTATACACACGGAAGATATATCTTATAATGGCTTATGTGTTATAGGAGCCACTTCTTTGGAAAAAGATGAAGAGGTCAGTTTGTATGTACGTTTACCCGGCAAAACTGAAGAAAAATGGTTAGCTGGAAAGATAGCTTGGTGTCGAAATGGCAAAGCTGGAGTTCAATTAATTATTGATGCTGATGAACAAAAAAATGTTGAACAAAGCGTAAATTATATTCTTAATACTCAAGGTTTTTTAAAAATTTTACAACGGGTAATTACTGGTCGTTTGTATAAATATTTATTACGCATGTTACCAAACGAAAATATACCAGCAATTTTTATGGTTATAAAAGCGTTACCAATACAAAATAATGGTCAAATTGACATTAATGCTTTACCAGAACCGGGAAATAATTCTTGGTGAGTATAAGTTTAAATTAAATGGTTGTAGGAAATGAATAATTCTCAATTTTTGGAATAAAGGTATATGAAACAAATAATTATTTTAATGTTTTTTTTGAGTTTTGTAGAGTTATCAATCGCAAATGACATTAAATTAGTGATTAATGGAATAGATATTAACAAAGGTAAAGTTCATATTGGTCTTTTTGATAATCAAGAAGAATTTCCTAATGGAGAACCGAAAATAGGGAAAATTTTGGTTAGTGAAAATTTCACTTTAGAAGTAAATTTTACTGATTTGACAAATGGTAATTATGCAGTTGCAATATTTCAAGACACTAATTCAAATGGAATTTTAGATAAGAATTTTTTTGGAATTCCAAAAGAAAAATATGGGTTTAGTGGTAAAAGAACGTTTGGAAAGCCAGATTTTTTGGATGCTATGTTTACTTTAAAAACTGATGAGCAAGAAGTATTAATAGTTATAGATTAATTTCCAATTCATAAAAGTATATAAAAAATTGGATTATAAAAATTCTGAAAAATAGGAAAAAACATGCCAGATCATGACATAATTATTATAGGTGGTGGTTTGGGTGGACTTGTTGCTGGAGCTAAACTTGCGAAAGAAGGTAAACAGGTTCTATTGCTTGAGCAACATAATATCCCAGGTGGTTGTGCTACTACTTTTACAAGAAATGAATTTACCATGGAAGTTGGTCTCCATGAGATGGATGGTATTTATGATAAGACCGATCCCAAACAGAAAATTTTTAAGGATTTAGGTGTATTTGAACATATAGAGTTCTTAAAACTTCCAGAGTTTTATCGCTTTAAAAACAATCAGATAGATATAATTATTCCAGATAATGTTGAACAAGCTATCGAATTGTTGACCAAACAATTTCCAGCAGAAGAAAAGGGAATTAAGAAATTTTTTCATAAAATCTTTGCTATACGAAAAGAAGCAAATAGAACTTTTCCATTATGGTGTCATAGATGGAAGCTTGATATACTTATACCAATATTTCCAGCTATCTTTCCACATCTTGCTTTCAATACTTATGCTACTTTGGGCAAATATCTAGATTCAATTATAAATAACGAAGACTTAAAGCTTATTTTAGCGGCTAATTTGGGCTATTATCACGACAATCCTTATAGCATGTCACTCATCTATTTTTCGGTTCCTCAAGCTGGATATTATAAGGGTGGAGCTTATATAAAAGGTGGCTCTCAAAAACTATCTGATTATTTGGCGAAAGTTATTAAAGATAATGGAGGCGAAGTATTACTTCAGCATTTAGTAACTGGTATTATTATGAAAAATAACAAAGCGATTGGAGTAAATTATAAACAAAACCGTAAAAGTGCTATAGAAATAAAAACTATTAATGCAAAGGTAATTATTGCTAATGCTGCTATTCCCAATGTAATTGATATGCTTTCAGAGAAGAAAGTTCAAGTGAATAAATTTAAAAAACTACAAAAAGCTTGTTCATTGCTCACTATTTATTTTGGGTTTAATAAAGAGCCGAAGGAATTAGGGAATAAACATTATTCCACGTTTGTATTTGATGACAATGTTAAAGAATTAAAAGATATGATAGTAAATTTTCATGGTAATTTTGCTGACAGAAGTTATGTTTTTATAGATTATAGCCAGATAGAATCTGGGCTGGCACCGTTCGGTAAAAGTGTTGGGGCAATTTGTACGGTTGATTATCTTGCTGATTGGGAAAATTTGAGTTATGAGGAATACAAAATTAAAAAAAATCAAGTGGTCAAGATTTTTAGAGATAAATTAGAGCAACTTATACCCGGCATAGACAAGGAAATTGAATGGTGTGAAGTTGGAACTCCTAAGACGATTAAAAGATATACGCTTAACCCTCATGGTACAGCTTATGGTTATGCTCAAATACCAAAACAAGCTGGGCTTTTTAGAACCAGAATAAAATCACCAGTAAAAGGTCTTTATTTTGCGTCAGCATGGACAAACCCAGGAGGTGGTTTTACCGGAGCAATAATGAGTGGATGGCTTTGTGCTAATCAAGTTCTTGGAAATCAGGAAATTTAAATAAACTTATTTTAAAATATAGAATGCAATTAACTTGTAAATTATACCAATAACATTATTTTTTAGTAAAAATCCGAATTTTATCTTAAAATTTTAAATTTATAGTTTAACGTTCTTTGAATATCTATAATTTAATGATAGTTATTAAGCTTACAAACCATATACAGTATATCAGTGAAAGAAAGTATAATAGACTCTTATCAACTTCTTAATTTGTATTGATATAACTCATTCAAGTGGAAAATGCTATATACCGTTTAGTTCAAAATTGTTTTCAAAAATTTAATTAAGAGATATAAATATGGTTTCAGAAATAAATAAAAAGCAACTTGTTGAATTCATCATGTTACAAGTTTTTGATGACCAATATATTGACCGACAAGAAGAAAAAAAGATTCTTGCAGAAGGAATAAAGAACGGTATTAGTGTCGATGAAGGAATTGCTATTATGCGAGAAACCGCTTATTCAAAGGATTTTGTAATTGAAAGAGATGTGGAAGAACGTACCAAAGAGTTTTTGGAGCAATTTATAATTAATGATGGAAATATTAATAAAAAAGCTTTTGAAACGGCTTTAATATTGTTTCGATCAGTTTGTAAAGGTAAAGTACCTGATCCTGAAATAAAAAAACGAGTTAAGAAAATAATAGCGAACAACTATTGGAAAGTTAAAGAAGGCGGATTATTTGGTTCAAAATGGTTTTCAGAAATTTAATTGAGAGGTATAGATATGGTTTCAGAAAGTATTCGTAACCAGTTTGTAGAATTTATCGCATTACAAGGATTTGACGATAAATATATTGACCGGCAAGAAGAAAAACGCATTCTTGAAGTTGGAGTAAAAAACGATATTAGTGTTGGCGATAGTCTTGCACTTATTCGTGAAATAGCTGCCGAAAAAGGTTTAGTAATAGAACGGGATGTTGAAGATAAGGCTAAAGCTGTGCTTGAAAATGCAGTTGCTGATGGTAAGATAATAAAAAAGGAATTTGAAGAAGCTTTTGCTGTATTTAAAACCGCTTGTAAAGGTAAAATTCCTGATCCAGAAATAAAACAGCGATTGAAGCAAATGATGGAGACTAATGGTTGGCAAGCTAGTGGATTGTTTGGTATTAAATGGTATACAACTATTTGATTTAAATATTCAAAGAGTAAGCTTAATTTTTCTCAACTAATAATTTATAGTATGATAAAGTATTATAAATGTTTAGTTAATTAGATTCACTTAAATAAGGGGTTGATTTATGGCAGTTTCAGAAGAAGTAAAAAAACAGTTTGTTGATTACATTATGTTGCAAGTTTTTGATGATCAATATATTGACCGTCAAGAGGAAAAGAAAATCCTTGAGGAGGGAATTAACAAAGGTTTTGGTGTGGAAGAAGGCTTGACTGTTATACGACAAGTAGCTTCTGAGAAAAATCTGGTTTTGGAGCGAGATGCTGAAGATCGTGCTAAAGACGTGTTGGAAGCGTTTGCTAATAACGATGGTAAAGTAGATAAGAAGGAATTTGAAAATGCAGTTTCAGTTTTTAAGACTCACAGCAAAGGTAAAATTCCTGAGCATGAACTTAAAAAACGTCTGAAACAGATGATGGAAACTAATGGTTGGAAAGCTAAAGAAGGTGGTTTGTTTGGTTCAAAATGGTATTCTGCAATTAACTAATTTTGAGCATTTAATGGCAGAATGACAACCATAAAGGATTGCCCTTACATAATAAATTATTGTAGGGGTAAATCCTTTATCCAATTTTGCAGCACATATAACAATCAGTTAAATATTTAAAATATATCGGATTACATTGTATTTATGAACGAGGAATAAACTCTCCATTTGGCCAAGAAGGGGCAGCTATTACTTCTCCTAAATTAGCATCAACAAATCTTTCTCGTACCTCTAATAAACGTCCAACTAAAGCCGGTTCTGCCGCAGCATAAGCTTCCTCGTTTTCCTCTCTTTTTACCACTATACCTAAAAGCTCAGTGATTGCATTACCAACCGAATTTTGGGAAATAGTAACGATTAAACGTCCTTTATCATCTCGATATAATAATTGTTTATATGCTGGTCGCCAACGAATTTCATTAGCAAACTTTGGGTCTTTAATAACTTGTTCTCTTAAATCACGGGCTACCCGTCTAAATCTGCCACTACCTAATAATACTTCTCCTATTTGAAGCGGGAAATTGGCTTGTGGTGGTACTTGAGGCTCGCCGGTGGAGACTAAGGAAAAAAATGTGCTGTAAAAATCAAGAAATCCTAACAATACCTGTTCGTATTCATGCCAAAAATATTGATCTTTTAATTTTTCGATTCCGCCTTTTACTTCCCAACTTGGCAAACCCTGTGGATAACCAGTTAATTTAAGACAAGATTCTACTGTAGATATTGGTTGTAAAATTTGTAAATCCAAAATTTCTAAAAATTCGTTGTAAACTCCACTTAAATGGCGTAAAAATAAGCTATGATGTCCACTATCCGTTAGATTTTGGTCATTTGGATTAGCATATTTTGCCGATTCTATATTTTGATTCGGAAATACCATAAAATGGTTATGAATCATACGAATACTTGGAACCCCAGGTTTATTAAGCGGCCAAGTAGCATCTAAGCAAGCTTCTCCACTAAGAACAAGATGTTCAGCAGGGTCTGGATACTTTTCTAACATATATTCGATCAGAATACGAGTCATCTTATTCCAGATTTTTTTTTGCTTACGCTGAATTTGGTCACGTCTAACTGGTCGTCCCAATGGATCTAAAATTCGTTTAGAAGTATCTAATATTATAGAAGTATCAAATTCAACACTATGTCCAATTAGCTTACGATACATCAATAAGTCTTCAGGTGTACGAAATAAACCATTTTCTTCAGCTAAATTTTTTAAATTCGCTGGGCTATTAAAGAATTCTACTGGAGCCATGCCTGGTGGAATAGTTAAGGACATTTTAGGGCGTGGAGTGATAACTTCTCTTGCAGCTGGTCTCATGATTATTTTCCTCAATTTAATTATCCAGTAATTTTGCCATGACATTGTTTATATTTCTTACCAGAACCACAAGGGCAAACTTCATTACGGCCTATTTTACGTCCTTTGCGGACAAAAGGTTTATGCTGTTCCTCTTCTTCAGGTGGAGGAGCATTATCAGCAATTTCATTAGCCAATCCGGGAACTTTAGCATGTCTAAATTGCATCTTTGGTGCATTTTGTCGTTGCCTCCGTTGTTCTTCCACTACTTCCACATCTGACTCAGTATTAACCTTAATTTTAGAAATTACACTGACAACTTCAACTTTAATCCGATCCAACAAAGCCGAAAATAATTCAAAAGCCTTACGTTTATACTCATGTTTAGGATTTTTCTGAGCATAACTTTCTAAGTGAATCCCTTGCCGCAAATGATCCATAGCTGCTAAATGTTCTTTCCAAAAACTATCTAAAATTTGCAACATTACAGCTTTTTCAAAATGCCGTACTACTTCAGTACCAGCTAAATTTTCTTTTTCAGCATAAGCAGAAATAATGCTATCTTCGATTTTCTTCCGCAGCGTTTCCTCATGCAAATCATGCTCTTCTTCTAGCCATTTTGCAATCGGTATCTTTTGGCCAAATGATTGCTCAATGCTAGTTTCTAAACCATGTATATCCCACAGTTCTTCTAAACTTTGTGGACTGATATGACCATCTATCGCATTCATCAGCACATCATGACGAATCGCATCAATGGTATCGGCAATTGAATCAACCGCCATCAATTCATTGCGTTGCTCATAAATAATTTTCCGTTGATCGTTGGCAATATCATCATATTCAAGCAATTCTTTCCGAATATCGAAGTTACGTCCTTCCACTTTACGTTGGGCATTTTCAATCGCTTTAGTAACCCAAGGATGTTCAATCGCTTCATCTTCTTCCATTCCAAATTTTTGCATAAGTTTAGAAACTCGTTCTGATGCAAAAATCCGCATTAAATTATCTTGCAAGGATAGGTAAAAACGACTAGAACCCGGGTCACCTTGACGGCCAGCTCGACCACGTAATTGATTATCAATCCGCCGTGATTCATGCCGTTCAGTACCAATAATGTGCAAACCACCACTGTTAATTACCGAGGCATGTAATTGTATCCATTCCTCCCGCAATCGAGCTATTTCTTGTTCATTAATTGTATTGCCTAAAGTTTTAATCTGTTCTTCAACATTACCTCCCAACACAATATCAGTACCACGACCAGCCATATTAGTGGCAATTGTTACGGTACCAGGAGTACCAGCCTGAATGATGATATTAGCTTCTTGTTCATGAAACCTAGCATTTAATACTCGATGGATTACTTTTTCTTTTTCCAATAACTTAGACAGCGTTTCTGAACCTTCAATCGAAGTTGTACCAACTAATACTGGTTGTTTACGAGCTTGGCAATCTTTAATATCTTCAATAATAGCTTTATATTTAGCTTCAACTGTCATATAAACTAAATCACCTTTGTCATTCCGAACCATTGTTTCATTAGTAGGAATAACAAGTACTTCTAAACTATAAATTTGTTGAAATTCAAATGCTTCTGTATCAGCAGTACCGGTCATGCCGGATAATTTGTTATACAAACGGAATAGATTTTGGAAAGTAATGGAAGCTAGAGTTTGGTTTTCATTTTGAATTGTGACTCCTTCTTTAGCTTCGATGGCTTGATGCAAACCTTCAGACCATCTGCGACCTGGCATTTGGCGACCAGTAAATTCATCTACAATAACAATTTGGTCATCTTTAACAATGTAATCGACATCCAATTGAAATAAAACATGGGCCCGCAAAGCTGCTAAAATATGGTGCATCATGCTTATGTTAGCTGCATCATATAGGCTCTCGCCTTCTTTAAGAATCTCTTCTCTAACTAAAGCTTCCTCAATATGCTGATGCCCTTCGTCACTGAGCGATACTTGCTTCTGTTTTTCATCAATAAAATAGTCGCCAGAAACTTCTATGTCTTCATCTTTTTGGGTTTCACGTTCTTGGGGTTTTAAATCTGGAATTATGACATTAATCCGTTTATATAAATCTGAGTTATCATCGGTAGGGCCAGAAATAATCAGTGGAGTACGAGCTTCATCAATTAAAATAGAGTCAACTTCGTCAATAATAGCAAAATTCAATTTCTTTTGAACTTTATCTTCAGTACTAAAAGCCATATTATCACGTAGATAATCAAAGCCAAATTCATTATTGGTTCCATAAGTAATATCGGATCCATAAGCTGCCCGTTTTTCTACAGTCGACATTCCAGAAAGAATAACTCCTACTGTCATACCTAAAAAATTATAGATATTCCCCATCCATTCTGCATCACGTTTGGCAAGATAATCATTAACAGTTATAACATGTACCCCATTTTCGGATAAAGCATTTAGGTAAGCAGCTAAAGTAGCAACTAAAGTTTTACCTTCACCAGTACGCATTTCAGCAATTTTACCATTGTGCAGCACTATACCACCAACCAATTGCATATCAAAATGTCGCATGTTTAGAATTCGTTTACCAACTTCACGAACTGTCGCAAAAGCTTCTGGTAATATGTCATTTAGGGTTGTACCATCTTTTACACGTTGCCGAAATTCTATCGTTTTAGCTTTTAATTCATCATCACTTAAAGCTGATATACCTGATTCTAAATCATTTATTTCTTTTACAGTTTTGAACATTTGTTTGACAATTCGATCGTTACGACTACCAAACATTTTAGCAAGAGGATTTTTGAACATTTTTTATTTTAAGTTTAAGATTTATGGTATAAATTAAGGACTTTTTTATAAAATTCTATAAAAATATATAAATAATTGATTGTTTATAATATTAATTAAGTTTGATGTAAAATATCATTTATACTTAAAGCTTTGTAATTATACAGGCTATATTGTTAGTATAAAAGTCATGTCTTATTAATTATATAGAATTTTACATTGACAACAAATTTATAGATACAGTAAGATACTATCTGATATTATCAATAAAAATTTCATGATTTTTCCAATTAACACATATTTTAAACTTAAAAAATTATGGACATCATATATTTAAGAAAATTAAAAATAGATACAATTATTGGAGTATTTGATTGGGAACGCCAAACCAAACAAACTATTATAATTGATCTAGAAATGGCAACAGATATTCGTAAAGCGGCTCAACATGATCGACTTGAGGATACTCTTAATTACAAAGCAGTAGCTAAAAGATTAATTGATTTTGTTGAAAAAACTGAATTTCAATTAGTAGAAACTTTGTCAGAAAGAATTGCGGAAATAGTAATGAACGAATTTTCGGTACCTTGGTTACGTTTGCAATTACATAAACCAGGGGCAGTACGCAGTGCCAAGGATGTTGGAATTATAATTGAACGAGGCAATAAGTTTTAATTATGGCCAGAATTTATGTGAGTTTAGGTAGTAATATTGAGCCAGAACGTTATATAAAATCTGGTTTAGCTGATATGAAACAACAATTTAATCAACTAATTTTATCTTCTATTTACGAAACCAAAGCCGTAGGTTTTGAAGGAAATAAATTTCATAATTTAGTAGCAGGTTTTGATTCTAACTTAGAAATTAATATTATTTCCAATATATTACGAGATATTGAGGCGAACAATGATAGACAACGCACTGCAAATCGTTTTAATAATCGTACTTTAGATTTGGATATTTTATTGTACGATGATCTGGTGTTTAAAGATGATTGTTTGGAAATACCTCGAGATGAAATTTTAAAATATGCTTTTGTATTATTGCCCTTGGCAGAAATAGCTCCAGAATTTAAACATCCGGTAACTGGACAGACCTATTCCGAACTATGGCAAAATTTTGATAAGGCTGATCAACAAATATCTATGATTTCCTATCAATAATGCTTCAATTTGAAACATATTATACTTGTTAGGACTTGCGTATTGACAAGGTAATAATTATATTTAACAATATCTTCGCCAATTTGATAGTTGTTTCGAGAATAAAGTAGAACGTATTTCTCGAAATTTCTGACTTTGGCAAAGGTATTAATATACATATAATTTTTGTAATTACATGATTATTTGGCATTGTAATTTCACACTTCATTGTCAATACTATAGGTCTTAATACTGACTAAATTTAAAAATAAATATTTTAATCAGTTAAATTTTGTTCAAACCTCATACTCTTCCATCTCATTAAAATTCAAATAGCGATACACTTCATCTGAGGCAATAGCTTCAAAACATTGCATATATTCAGCTACAGTAGGAATTCTACCAAACTTAGCACAGACTGCTGCCAACTCAGCTGAAGCCAAATAAACGTTAGCTCCTTTACCCAACCGATTCGGAAAATTACGCGTTGAAGTCGAAATTACGGTGGAATTTTCTTTGACTCGAGCTTGATTACCCATACACAAAGAACAACCCGGCATTTCAGTCCTCGCTCCAGCTTTACCAAATACAGAATAAATACCCTCTTCTACTAACTGTTTTTCGTCCATACGAGTTGGTGGAGCGATCCATAAGCGTACTGGTACATCTTCGGCTAAAATTTTGCTGGCAGCTCGATAATGACCGATGTTAGTCATACAGGAACCGATAAATACTTCATCAATTTTTGGTTCGGCAATTTGGGATAACTTCTTAATATCATCAGGGTCATTAGGACAAGCTAATAATGGTTCCTTAATCTCATTCAAATTAATCTCAATTATTTCAGCATATTCCGCGTCACTATCTGGTTCTAACAATACGGGATTATCCAGCCAAGCTTCCATTGCCGAAATTCGCCGGGCTATAGTATTTTTATCACTATAATTATTAGCTATCATCCATCGCAATAAGGTAATATTGGAAGTTAAATACTCAATAATCGGTTCCTTATCCAATCTAACAGTACAACCATTAGCAGAACGTTCCGCTGAAGCATCGGCAAATTCAAATGCTTGCTCAACTTTTAACTTTGGCAAACCTTCAATTTCTAAAATTCGCCCAGAAAAAACATTCTTTTTCCCAGCTTTGGCAACTGTTAATAAACCTTGTTGGATTGCTACGTAAGGAATTGCATTAACTAAATCTCGTAAAGTTATCCCGGGTTGCATTTCACCGGTAAAACGAACTAGCACGGACTCTGTCATATCTAACGGCATAATTCCCAACGCCGACGCAAAAGCAACCAAACCTGAACCTGCTGGAAAGCTAATTCCAATTGGAAACCGAGTGTGAGAATCGCCACCAGTCCCAACGGTATCTGGTAAAATCATCCGGTTTAACCACGAATGGATGATACCATCACCCGGTCGTAAAGAAACTCCACCCCGCTGTCCCATAAAAGTTGGTAATTTATGCTGTAACTGAATATCAATCTTTTTTGGATAAGCAGCAGTATGACAAAAACTTTGCATTACTAAATCTGCCGAAAAATGTAAACAAGCTAACTCCTTCAATTCATCACGAGTCATAGCACCAGTAGTGTCTTGAGAACCGACAGTAGTAATTTTTGGCTCACAATAAGTACCCGGTCGCATTCCTTTCACATCACAGGCTTTACCAACCATTTTTTGAGCCAACGTAAAACCAGTAGTATAAATTTTGGCTGGATCAGGACGGATAAAGACTGAAGTTGGTTCTAATCCCAAAGTTTTACGAGCTTTATTGGTCAAAGTTCGGCCAATTATAAGTGGAATCCGACCACCAGCTTGAATTTCATCTGGCAAAGTTACTGGATAAAGTTTAAAAGTGCTGATTTCTTCGCCAGCTTGATTTACGATGCGACCTTGGTATGGATAAATTGTAATCACATCACCATGCTTGATTTTACTAACATCACATTCTATTGGCAAAGTTCCTGAATCTTCAGCAGTATTGAAAAATATAGGGGCAATCTTGCCGCCTAAAATTACTCCACCTTGGCGTTTATTAGGAATATGTGGAATATCATTACCAATATGCCAAATCAAGGAATTAATTGCAGATTTACGTGAAGAGCCAGTTCCAACTACATCACCACAATAAGCTATTGGTCTTGGTAAAGTTGCTATCTCCTCCAAACCATTAGGCATCTTATTGATAAGCATGGATTTAGCATGTAAAGGTATATCAGGCCGACTCCAAGCTTCTGATGCAGGGGATAAATCGTCAGTATTAGTTTCTCCAGCTACTTTAAATATCGTGACAGTGATAGCTTCTGGTAACTTTGGTTTGACAGTAAACCATTCAGCTGCGGCCCATGAATTTAAAATTTGAGTAGACCATTGATCTTGTCTAGCTACTATTTTATCAAATGCTTCAAAAATTAATAAAGTGTGTGCTAAAGCCTTGGCCGCAATTGGAGTTAAATTATCATCATCAAGTAAATCTACTAAAGGTTGAAGATTATAACCACCTCGCATGGTACCAAGCAATTCAGTTGCATAACTTGGATTTATTAGAGAACATTGCTTATCACCTTTGGTCAGAGCGGCTAAAAAATTAGCTTTTACATAAGCGGCTTCGTCAACTCCTGGTGGAACTCGATTTACCAATAAAGATAATAATTCTTGATCGTTAGAGCTTTGGAGTAAATCTACTAAATCAGTTACTTGTTTAGCTTCTAAAGGTAGAGGTGGTAATCCTTGATTTGCACGTTCAGCACAATGTTGTTTATAAGTATCTAACATTCTTATATCTCGTAATTAAATTTTTATTTGGTGGGGGAATTCTGGCATTAATATAGAGTTATCTATTTGTTCTTGTGAATTATAAAATATTATTTTACCAGTTTGACTACAAATCCAAACTTCTTTAGCCTGTTGTTCAAAATATAGTTGCCGTTTTTCTTGCATTTCATCATCAGTATTGCTATTTGATAATACTTCAATACAAATTTCTGGGGCAACATTCAATTTCACCTTGATAAGCAGAATGATACACTTTAGCTGGTGACATAATGATTTGACCTCTTTGATTTAATTCTATTTTAAAAGGTAAATTTTGTAAATCTTTATGCTCACAAACTTGTTGCCAATTCATAATTTTACCTATAATATTGAGTAAGAGATTACCCCTACAAATCAATGTTTTATGTAGGGGCAATCCTTTATGGTTGCCCTTAACTTATAGGGAATAATCCATGTAACATCAGTTATTTAATAGGAACCAATCGATCCCCGAATGGAGTCCGTACAACTCTCATACCGGGTGGTACATCTTCATCTTTGATAACTTTTCTCTTGAAGTTTTTATAAATCTTTTTACGTTTTTCTAAAGCTTTTTTTCGTTTTTTATCTATTTCAGCTTTATTAATAGGCGGTTTAGGTGAAGCTGGAGGTTTAGGGGCTTTTAATGCTTTACGTTGTGTCAAGTTTAACTTAGCAGTTGTTACTCCATCATTTTTTTCAACACATTTCACTCCATATTTTTCTATATCCTTTCTACAGGGAGCTTCTATGGGATATTCTATTTCAACTTCACGAGCTTCAACATTTAGTAGAAAATACCCTTTGAACTTTTCTGATTTTATTGGGGTACGTATATTATTTTTAAAGTATTGAATAAATTCTTTTTTATCTGGTGCAACCAATATTGCGGCTCGTTTATCTCCAATTATACTAGTCCCTTTTAAATAAAAATTTCTTTGTGGCAAAAATTTCTTAGGTTTCTTATTAAGATTTGGTTTAATAGCTTTAGCTATGAATGGAGTAGGAAGTTTTTTGGAATTAGAACCAGTAGTAGCACCAGTAAATTGTTTATTTACTTTGGGAGGTGGTGGCTTACCACGATCGGGATTAAATAAATCAAAGGCTTGAACGTTACTAGCAAAAAATATAATAGTTAAAATAGTTATAATACTTCGCATATCTTGATCTCCAAACAGAAACGGCACACCATGTTGTCATGATGTGCCGAATAAATAAGATTCCAAATTTATCTTGGACTAACTAAAGTTTAGATTCCTACAATTAAGGAGTCATATTAAGGAGGATTGGTGTATCACCAAACTTAATATCGCCATTTGTTAAACGATAACCCAAGTATACTCTAGCATCACCTGGAACAACGTCGTTTTCTGTGAATGGACCATTAAACAATGGCATAGTCACAGTAAGAGCGTCAGCTTTAATTAAAACAGGGTCACCATAAGCACTCAATGTAGAAATATCTAAATCCCAAGTATCAAGTTTATTAGGATCAGTTAAATCATAGTATAGAGTATCAGTGAGTGGGGATGATAAGCTATAAATAACTGCTGCAACCAAGTCAACAGTTTCATCAATATCGGCTTCATCAAAAGTAACGCTACCAGCAAATATCATATTAACAGGTAAAATACTTAGAGACATAGAACCAGATGTATTCATACCGCCATCAGCAACTTTAACACCACCTTTAAATGAGGCATTAGAACCTATTGTCTTACCATCAGCATCTATTCCTGTAGCAGTAGCCTGTGGTGGAAGAACTATACAAGTTTCTGTACTTGTATTCCAAAGGTTACCATTTGCAGAACATGTTGTCTCATTAGCTTCAAGCAGTTGTTTATTAACGGTGAAGACTCTGGTTTCTTTTTCGCCTTCAGGATCACCACTATTATAGAATGTTAAGCTGAATTGTCCTTCACTTGCACCTGCGTCAATAGCAAATACCTTACTGCTTGGAGGAGTAATACGAGCTTTCAATCTTTCTGCTGGATCGATCGGAGTAAAGTTAAGATTAGCGTTGTTATTTACTGCAACTTCTCTTACTTCTTTACAAGTACCAATGAAGATACCACCATCTGCTTTAGCAGTATCACCATCAAATATACCACCAGCTTCTTTACATTTTATTTCTGGACGATCTAACACATCTATCCAATAAATTTCACTTACTTTAGGTGTAACTATTATTGCACCTTCAGCAAATACACTGGCATCAGAATTAATTTCAAATGTAACAAATGCTTCGGTAGCACCAGAGAATGGGCTACCAGTTTCATCTGTTAATTCTACTGTCATGGCTACAACACTATTTATAGGTAAATTAGTATTTTCGATATAGGAATTAATTGTAGCTTGAGTATGTGGTTTTGGTACAGTAGTTTTAACTGATAGACCATCAACTCCTAGACCAGGTTTAGTGAAAGCTACTTGAATAGTATCTTCACCAGCAAAGTTTTTTTCACCATCAGTATCATAAACAATTTTAGCTACTTCACCTTGACCATTTGCTTCAACTCGACCTGGAATTCCGTAACCTCTAACAGGATGAATAACTTCAGCAGCATTAGCAGATGAGATTCTGAAAGTACCAGTATCATCTTCTGTAAGTGGTTGTACACCAGTTACACTGTTACCATATTCATCAAACAATTTGAAAGAAACTTCATAAAGACTAGTTTCAAATTTATCTTCAGTATTGATAGGACCAGGATTTACAGTATCTTTCTTAATACCATGAGCATTTTGTAACTCTACTACGGTAGCAGCAGCAGGAAGAATACCAGCTTCTGTTATACCTCTAGCCAAACGAACTGTATCAGTTTCTGTAATTGTAACAATTGTCTGACCAAAGTTACCAAGAGCATCACCTAATAAGTAAGTACCTTTATCAGTAGCTATTTTGAACAGAGCTTGAATATGGTATGGAGTTTCATTCTTACGGTTAACTGTAAGCACTTCTCCGGCACTAGTTGTAATTGTAACAGCACCTGGATCAGCTGGTTTACCACTAATAGAATCTACCCTCATATCACCTTGACTATCAGTAATATAAACTGTGAAAGCATCAAATTCAGCACCAGCTAATTGAGAAGTATTAAATGTTTTGATTCCAAGAGCGGTATCTTGTTGCACAGCACTGACTTGTAAAGCATCAGCAACTACTCTAATGTCTAATGAAGGAGAAGGATTAATGCCAGTTAATGCAGTACCAGCACTATCAACAGCAGTTGCTGTTAAGGAAGCTGTTCCAATCATAGCAATTTCGTTAGCAGCATTACCAACAACAGAGTCAGTACCTGGTCCAGATTCGTCAGTAGCAACTGTTTCGATAGCACCATCAGGAACGGTTAAGTTAAGAGCTGTATTGCTGAATATACCATTATTATCTTGAACACTAATTCTGATATTTTCACCAGTATTATTGCTAGTTACGTTACCATATTCATCAACTACAACAGCTTTAATTTTAGTTCCTTGAGAAACTTGTTGTCCTGCTGGAAATGCACCTGTGCCAGCTTCTGCTTTAGCAACAACAGTTTTATCAGAACACAGTACTAAACCACTAGGAGCACCAGTTCCTTGTACCATAACTGTATCAGAATAGAACAAATCAACACTATCACCATCAAAAAGTTGACCTTCTAAATCAGCAAAAGTAGCTTCAATGTAGTATTCACCAGCTTTTACGACGTTGCTATCTACAGTAACGCTAGCTATACCTTTTTGCATTCTAGCTGTGTATGAAATTGGTTCAGCTGCTTCTGGTTGAGGACACTGGTTCATCATTCCAGCTTTTTTACGCAGAGTAACTGTAACATCACCAACAGCAATAGGATTAATGGCTTCTACATAAATTTTACTACCTTCTTTACCAGCGGTCATAGCACCCATAATGCCGTCATTAGGCATTGGCATAGAAATTACATTACCATCATCATCTTTTTCGGCACAAGATTCATTGACACCACCCTGACCAATACAATCAGTTTTACCTCTAGTGTCAGAACTAGATGCTATAAAAGCAGTGATATCCAAGCCTAATGGATTACTAGAAGATGCTTGAATAACATTAACAGTTTTAGTGGTTCTAGCTATTTCATTAAATAAAACACCACCAGAAGGGTTAGCTGTTCTTTCTTGTAAAATTACTTCAATTTTGTCAGTACCTTCGGTTTCAGCTTCATATTGTATATGAACTCTACCAGTACCTTGAGTTAATTTTATATATTTAACATTAGCAGCAAAGTTACCTTCTGATACATCTTCACTAGCTTGTTCGCCAGGGTCGGTATCACCACCAATAACTGTACCAATCTCACTACGAACAGTAGCTATAATAACAGCACCTTTTTGCTCACCAAAAAGATCAACTTCTTCAGCATTATTTAGTCCTAATAAGGCTAGATTAACAATATCTCCACCTCTAACCGTAGTTTTATCAAGGAAAAATGCTCCTCCACTGGTAGTGGTTTCGGCCAAAATGCTACCACCGCTTATAGCTAGTGCTATAGCTGAGGCTAATGCCGTTTTCTTAAAATTCATTATAATAAATCTCCAATATAAAGTTTAAACTTCAGTAATCTATAAAATCTTTCATTGTGGCTAAAAAGATACACTTAAATTATAATCTGTGTCAACACTACAACAGATTATTATGCTAAAATTAATCACAAAAGATGACTGATTACTAAATACCATTACTATTAAATATTGCACATTACTATTCTATCGTCAAGTGTTAAAATAACTTTTTTATTTTTTACCATATAAAAAAATTCAATTTTACAGCAGTTAATGTTAGTAATGTAACAATATTAAAAAATCTAATTACTATATTCTAATGTCCAAGCTAATATTCTAGTTTTACCCAAATAATTTTACGAGCTTGTAGTGATAAGGTATCGGTAAAAACTAATGATGCTGAAAGTTCGTAAAAACCTTCAGTCATGCCACTAGATATAATCCCATCTCCTAGCAAAGCTGTTGAAGAACCATATAGAGGTAAAAATAAGTCACTAGTCAATGGATATGGATCCGCTAAAAGACTATTATAGGCTATTTTTTCAACGCTGTCATCACTATTCCAAATTTTATATAAATTTAACCGATTGTTATCAACCGGAAAACTAACTCGCAGATATAGACTAGCATTTTTACCAACTAATTCTTGCGAAAATAAATCTAATTTTAAAACATCTCTAGGATATAATACTTCAGTTGTGGGTGAAAATTTTAAATTATCAATCGTTGAAATTGCTCGAAGATGGCCAAAACCAGATTGTTCATCAAAACCATTAATATCAACATCCTGACTATTTGTAAGCAAATCAACAGCTAACTGATTAACATCTGGCTGTGCAACTGCCATTAGTGCTAAAACCCCAGTAACTAAAGCTGCTGATGCTGAAGTTCCATCATACCAATCTGCATAGCCAGTGCCGGGCAAAGTTGTCCATAGCCTGACTCCTGGAGCCAAAAGTGACAAACCGTTGCCATAATTACTGGAACGTAATCGTTGACCGTTTTTATCGATAGCTCCAACTCCAATAACCCAAGGTATATTAGCTGGATACGCAACTTTGTCACCAAGATTACCAGCAGCAGCTACTATAATTTTATTTTTAGATTTAGCATATAACAGAGCATCTTGAACAATTTGCGAATATTCAGCATCTAAAACTAAACTTAACGAAATAATTTTAGCCGAACTATCAGCAGCCGTTTTTATTGCAATAGCTAAGTCAGATTCAAAAAAACCACTGGCTCCGGATTTATTAATTTTATAAGGGATAAGTTTAGCTGCTGGAGCAACTCCGCAACCACCAATTTTATTATTGCAAGTTGCTACTATTAAACCCGCCATTGCCGTACCATGTCCGTTAGCATCATAAGGCTCATTATCTTGATCTCCAAAATCATAACCTTGTTCAAACAAAATGTTATCTATTAAATCTGGATGATTAGGGTCAACTCCACTATCCAATAAAGCAATAGTGATTCCTTCTCCTTGGGTTTGTTCCCACAATTTTGATACACCAATTTCCGCTAAATGCCATTGTTTTGAATAGTTTGAATCATTGGGAGTAGTTATATTAGCTGCAAAATGCCCTTGGCCATCAACCTGCCAATTAATATCTTGAGTTTGAACAAGAATATTTCGGCGAATATTAGGAATTTCTAATACTAACCAAGGCAAAGGACGTAAATCCCATATAATTTCTGCTTGAGTTAATTCATCAATATTGGTCGAATCTGATAAATTAACTAATATTCGTTCTGCCAATAAATTATTTGATAGACAACTACATATTAATAATAAGTTGTAGATTTTGAATCTAGTTAATAACATTTTTGGTAAATTCCTATTTTGAAAATCATTTAATAACCGCTATACTTACCCTAATAAATTTACGTTTTGATAATAAAAAAATATTAAAGTCTTTAAATACAATTTATTACAATATTTATTATTTTATTTGTTAGTTTTTAAGTTTTATTATTATATTAAGAAATACTAATTATCTATTAGCAAATATGTTATTATTATCTGATGACTGTACTCAATTTTTTTAAGCGTTATCTTGCGGCAACTTATGCTGGGTTATTGGGACCATTTATAGCCGCTTATGAACACCGACATCTATTATCCTTACTTATTAAGCGTGATATTACTACTCGGACTTCAGGAACTTGGTTTGGGGATGCTTGGTTATTATTTCAGCCAGCTTTACAAATTTTAGGTTTTTGGTTTTTATTAGATATTGTGCTTAAAATCAAATTTCCTGGCCGTGTATCCTTTGTAGATTATTTTTTAATTGGAATGCTACCATGGTTACTGATAGCAGATGTATTATCACGTAGTTTAACCGTATTAACCGAATTTGGTAGCTTATATAGACGAGCAGTATTTCCAATTGTAATTTTACCATTTTTACCTTTATTATTATCCGTTATACTTTATATCACGGTAATGGTAATAACGGTTGGTGTATTACAAGGCCCTAGTGCTATACCTGTAGCAATCTTAACAGTGATATTATTGGCTGTTTGGTTGTTGCCCATATGTTATTTATTAGCAATTATATCCTTATTTTTAAAAGATATAGGCCAATTTTTCCCGTTTTTAATCACTATTACTTTGTATTTAACTCCAATTTTATATATGCCAGCACAAATGCCAGAGCAGATGCAATGGGTATTAGTTCTTAATCCAGCCGCTGATTTAATGGTGTTGATTCATGCAGCAATTCAAGGAATGCCGTGGGATTATGGTAATATTTTGCGACCAGTTGGATTATGGTTATTATTATTAGGGCCAGCCTGGGTATTGTTCCATCGAGCAAAACCACATATTCGAGAGATGCTTTAGATTTTATTCAGTATTTTTTGAACAAGATTAACGAATTTATTAAAACTATTACTTTTAATCCGTTTAAAATATAATAAGACAGAGTAAAATTCATCATCAATATTAAATTTTAGAACATACTTGCTGAACAAGCAAATATTAAGAATATTATACTTCATACATTAATATTTCTGATTATAACGGATTCTGTTGCTAACAATAATTTAAAAAACGTTAAAATCCATTATAGTCAAATATTTAAATCTTTCCTTTCGTAAACTAAAATGAATAATAATTGGGATTTTAATTATCTGAGTAAATGGTACATACAAGTTTTAGGATTAGCAATTGTAATTGTTTTTACCTATGGACATACCTTAGACGTACCATTTTATTTAGACGATTTTTCTTCAATTCGGGAAAATTATATTATTTATAATTGGCAAGGGACCTTAGCAGAATTATGGAATTTTTCAGCATTACGCATAATTGGTTATGTCAGTTTTGCCTTAAATTATCAAGTACATCAATTTCAAGTTGCTGGTTATCATGTCATCAATATTACTATTCACTTCCTAGCTGGTTTAGCAATATTAGGTTTATTACGTGGTTTAGTACGCACTCCAACCCTTGATAATGTTCTGTCTGCCGAAGCAAAATGTTGGCTACCATTCGTAGTTGCGTTAATTTTTGTTTTACATCCATTACAAATTCAAGGTGTAACCTACATTGTCCAACGGTTAGCTTCACTAGCTGCATTATTTTATCTTGCTACAATGGCTTGCTTTGTCCAAGCTAGATTAAGTTCTAACAAACTGGCCAAATTTGGTTGGGGTTTAGCTTGTAGTTTATTTATATTATTAGCTTTTTTCACGAAACAAAATACTATAACTTTACCTATAGCTTTATTGTTAATTGAATTGATATTTTTACAAAGCTATCAAATACGTGTGCGTGGTTTAAAAATATTAGGTGGACTTGGACTCGGAATTATTATTTTCTGGTTAGTATTAGACCAAAATTCGGCGATGCAGAAATTAGTATTTGAAAATATGCCATTTTTACAAACCGTTGATAATCTAACCAGAGAAACCACTAGTATATCTCGTACCGCATATTTAGCCACTCAAATGTCTGTTTTATGGATTTACATTAGTTTATTTTTTTGGTCAGAAAGTTCTCATATTGACTATGATAATAAAATTTTGATGGTAAACAGTTTTTTTTCTGATAACGAAAATTATCAGTTTATAGCTAGGTTGATGGATAGCGAACCAATATTTGCTTTAATAGGTCATTTGTTATTATTAGGATTGGCTATATATAGTTTACGTCGATTTGCGTTAGTATCTTTTGCTATTTTATTTTATTATTTAGCTCATATTATAGAGTCTAGTATTCTACCGATTCGAGATGTAATATTTGAACATCGTACCTATTTGCCGAATTTAGGATTAGCAATGTTATCTGGATGGTTGTTAGTAGTACAACTTCCACGTTGGTTAACACTTAAAAAAGTTATAGCCTTTACCATAATTTTATTATTATTTTTAGGTAGCACAACCTGGTCACGGAACCAGATGTGGCGTAATCCGGTGGAATTGTGGCAACATAATGTAGAACAGTCACCAAACAAACAACGGGGTTGGATTATTCTAGGTAAACATCTTATTATAAAAGGTAAGCAAGAACAACGACAAGGCCTTACCGAACAGAGTAAAATTACCTTAAATAAAAGTATCGAAGCTTTAAATAAGGCTATTATAGAAACTAGAAATCCAAATGGAACTAAATCAATTTCTGTTACTACAGAAACAGCCATTAATTTAGTCGTAGCTCATAAATCATTAGGCCAATATGGAAAAGCTCTCCAATGGATTGATAATTCTTTGGCGGCCAAACGTAATTTGCGGCCTTTTGACCAAGCTAAGTTTCTAGTAAATAAAGGTAATATTTTATTTGAATTAGGTCGTAAATCTAAGAAAGATGCTTATAATTACTATAATCAAGCTGAAGTATCTTATCGCCAAGCACTTAAAGTTTATCCACAAAATTTGAAAGCTAGAATTAATTTAGCCAGCATTTTGGAAGTTTTAGGACGACCTGATGAAGCAATAAAATTTTACCAACAAGTATTAACTATTAATCCTAGTAATGCTTATGTTAAGAAGAATTTACAGAGATTGTTATCAAAAAAATAATCTAAATATCAATTTGTATCTAAATGAGTTAAATATTATGAAAGAATTAAATGAACTGTTTGAAAAAAATAAAGACTGGGTGAAAAAAATAACGAAGGAAGACCCACGTTTTTTTAGTGAACTTGCTAAAGAGCAAAAACCAGATTATTTGTGGATAGGTTGTTCAGATAGTCGAGTTACACCAAACCAAATAGTTGATTTATTACCAGGAGAAATATTCGTTCACCGTAATATAGCTAACCTTGTAGTCCATACTGATTTAAATTGCTTATCTGTGATGCAATATGCGGTTGAAGTGTTAAAGGTTAAGCATATAATTGTTTGTGGACATTATGGATGTGGCGGAGTTAAAGCAGCTCTAGGCGATCATCAGTATGGTTTAATTGATATTTGGTTGCGGCATATTAAGGATATTCATCGGCGTTATATAACAGAAATGGATGACTTACAGGATGAAGAAGCAAGGTTCCGCTTACTCTGTGAGAAAAATGTGATTGAACAAGTTGCTAACGTGTGTAATACCACAATCGTACAGAATGCTTGGAAATCTGGTAGGAAACTAGTGATTCATGGTTGGATCTATGATCTTGAAGATGGAATGTTAAAAGATTTGGACGTTTGTATTACTAGTCTGGAACAGGTTGAATCTACTTATAAAATGGCATAGTAAAATAATTGGAGTCCAAAATTCATCTTAATGTATTACTTAATAAGTTTGGACTTCTTTAAATGGCAAGCTATAATTGTAACTACCATGTCATGTTGATTTTTTATAATATTTATCAAAAAGCTTAGGTAGTTACAATTAATCACATAAATCTATATGTAGTAACTATTATTTTTTACGACGATGCTCATCTATAATTGTTTTAACACTATAAGCATTAGGGATACCTTCAATTATAATCTCAGCTTCAGATGAAGCGGCACTTGATATTTCTATTCGTCCAGTACTCATAATTCGTTGCATAAAACTCTGATCTATCTCCACACTACGAATATCTGATAAAAAAATTGCTTTTATATTCTTAGAAAGAATACCCTTTCTAAAGGTTACTCTTTCATTTGAAACAGTGAGTTTTGTATTATAATCTTGTAACCACCAAAAGAACAATACAACCCACCCAATAACTGGCACCATAACATACAAACTAAACCAAAAAGGGCTATTGCGAAACATAGATGGTGAAGAATCATATAATATAGTTTCTTTATTTTTTTCCATTATTTACTCCATTTTTATATTTGAACTTAGATTATATTCAATCACATTAATAGTATTAATGTCAATGTATTGTTTGATGTATTTCTAATCTATCAAAAATTGGTAGTTTTACAGATGATTAAATAACATTAAATATGAATTAAGAGCTATTATTTTAAAAATCATGCAATTAAAATTGTAATTTTAGATATTTTTAACAGATAAATTTGTAACTGATTGTTTTTAAAATATACATAATTTTAGCTCTTAATT
>DAOUSR010000160.1 GCA_030627125.1 Thioploca sp. | reverse complement strand
CCAGTTGGTCATTAATTCCAACCAATAGGGAAAGTTCTAGTTTTGGTAGCCATATACCAGTGGAAGCCTTTCATCCACATGACTTATCTAGTTAGTTTTTATTTAAAAAACCTCTGTATTATTAGTAGCTTATGCTACATTTCTCAGAAACGAATCGCACTATTTCACCATAGTGTACGGCTTGTAATTCTTGCATAAAATTTTCCGTTAAATTAATACAAATTGCATTATATTGAATATGGTTAAATTTAGTAATTATGATTCCCAACAATGAAGTTGGGAAGGAAATATATTTACAAATTAATTACAATCAGGATCAGCAGAAGGTGTTTTACAGAAGCTTTGGTTTCCTGAGTTATCAGCTTTTATGATTGAATCAGTTTCTTCTGGACATTTATTGCTTACTAAACTAATCGTATCCATTTCTGACATTATCATGTTCTCAAAAATTCCGAGTTCAAGATCGCTAGTTCTTATAAGACCGGCTTGAACATAGATATTTGCCTTATTATTAGACATTAATTTGGCTATTTTATGTTCATCAAAATTAACATTCACTGTCATTTTGGATGCTGCAAACGGAAGTGCTTGGCCAACATTGGATTCAGGTTGAGGAGTACTAATTACTTTAGGAATTCGATATATACCAAGAATATCCAATTCTGATACTGCGATACCAAGAGCTGGTCCACCCGGATGAGTTTTTATTTCTGGAGAAGGTGAAGTGCGAGTGCCAGAAATCAAATATAACGTACGTTCTTCTTCTGTATCAATCATATCAGAAATTGTAAATCCCATCTTAAATATTGACGGAGCAGTTTCTGAATCAATAGCTATCGTTATATTAGAAGGTAATAAAGTGCCATTAGCAAATGGTGTGTCTGTCATACACATTTTCACATGCTCTATTGGCATTTCATCAAGAGTAAGATAATCTATTCCAACTCCTCCTCCAGTAGGAAAACCTGTTGGAGTTTTCCCCCAAACGGAACTAACCGCTAATGTTGTAATACCCAAAACTGACATTTTCAATGAAGTCTTTTTTTGTTTATTTGTCATAATTTCCTACCATTGGTTGATAAAAATAGCTCCCAAAATGAGAGCTAAGTAAAAATTGTTATTTATTAGATAACGTAGTTTCTCATGATTAAAATCAGTAATTGCTAGAGAATACTTCTTAGGTTGTGGTATGTCACTTATTAAATCAGTCAAATATGGAGTAAAAAAGTACATCTTTCCACTAGGAAATTCAACAGCTACCCATAAATCAACTAAATTAAATCGTGATTTAACATTAAGTTTTTCAATAAGTTCCAAAGAAATGTATTCACCTAATTCATAATGCTCTTTCAAACCTTTAAATTCTAAAACATGCCAATCACCAACTGCTACTTGCTCTTCAACAGTATCAGTTGCACCATCATTATCTGTGATTTGCAAGGTAATTGTATAACTACCATTTTCTGTAAAAGTTATACTGGTTTGTTCTTCAGAATCAATAGATTGTCCATCAGAAGAGAACCATTGATATTGTGCAATTGTACCATCAGGATCTATTGAACGACTTGCATCTAAATTCACTGTTAGAGGAGCTTTGTTTGCTTCCAGAGGTTTGGCATCTAAGATTGCAGTTGGTGGTAAATTTTCTATATCATCTACGACTATAATTGTTTGTTGAGCTATATTTACACTGGATAATTCATCATTATCTATCACAACTAACTTAATTTTATATTCACCAGCTGTATCAAATGAAAATTCAGTTTCTTTACCAAATGATTTTTGCCCGTCTGAAACTTCCCATTGGTATTGAAAAATTTCACCATCATAATCAAAAGATTCAGCAGCATCTAGTTTGATAGGTTTTGGTTCAGATAATTTAATTATATTTGGGAAGGCTATAAATTGAGCAATAGGTTCCATGAGAACTGCAATATTTTCTGTAGTAAAATCTTCTTTTCCTGAAGAACAAATTGTTTTTAAAGTAATGGTATGTGTACCTTGTTGTTCAAATTTAAATTCAACACTAGAACCAGATTTTGTTCGACCATCAGAAGTTGACCATTCATAACTAGTAATGTCTTCACCTTCAATAGCATTCAACTCAACTTTTAATGGTGAAATACCATTTGAATCATTAGTATTGATTTGAGCAGTACAAGGTGGAATCTTTTTCCAATTAGCAGTAATATTTACATCATTTGTTATCTCAATACGACAATTGTTAGAATCATAACAATCTGTACCATTCCAACTCTCAAATACATAATTTTCATCAGGATTAGCAACTAAATTTACTATAGCACCTTCAAAATATCCTTCTTTACAGTCATTACCACAATTAATACCTTCTCCAATTATAGTACCACCTTCATTATTACCAATAGACAAACTATATGAAGGTCTATCAACAAATATAGTTTCACTCATGACATTAGTACTTGCCGCACCATATTCATCAAAAACTTCCAAACTAATTGTATAGCTACCAAATTGTGTATAGGTAATAGTAGGCTTTACACCTGATATTTGCTGGTTATCAGAAGAAGTCCATTCATAGGTAATATTTTTTCTTGTTGGGTCACCTGATTTACTAGCATCTAAATTAACTATCAATGGTGCAGTATCAGATAAAGGCGTTGCAGTAAAAGATGCTTGTGGTGTTCTATTACCAGCTTGCTCTATACTAAAAGTTGTTTGTCCAGCAATAGTCACACTTCCATTGCGGCTGCTTAAATTAGGATTTGGTTTTATTGAGTATTTAACACTACTACTACCATTACCTTTTGTATTACCAATGATTGTCAACCAACTATCATTACTTACTGCTGACCATTCACAACCTTTTGGAGCAGTAATATGTATAACTCCATTGTTATGACTTTCATCATTGTATGGGCTACGAATTACGTTGGTTTGATAATTACAACGTGTAAAACTTGCTGCTACAGATTTAGACTGATTTATATTAACTAAGCATGTAGTATCATTGCCAGAACAAGCACCATTCCAACCAGTAAAAGTTGAGCCTGTTGATGGTATCGCATTTAATTTAACTTGTGTGCCTTTAATATACTCTTTAATACAAGGATTACCACATCTACTATCATTTACATTAACATATCCATTGTCACTATTATTAATAGTCAAGGTATATAGTGGAGGCTCTATTGTAATGATTTTAGATATTGTTTCACTAGAAGCTCCATCATCATCCGTTACCGTCAAAAAAATTGTATATTCACCGGCTTGTTCAAAGTAAATAACTCCATCTATTTCCCCATATCCTTCTATGGTCCAAGAATAATCAGAAATATTACCATCATTATCTATTGATTGATTAGTGAAAATAACATCTATTGGAGCTCGAAGTTGTCCTTGTGGGTAATATGTAAAATTAGCAATAGGTATTTGATTACCTTTTTGACAAACATTAATTTTTTGGTCTGCAATATTTAAATCGCCACAACGACGTTCTGTACTTTTATTATCTGGAACTGAATAATTTATAGTACTGTTACCAACATAATCACCGGAAATATTCAACCAATCTATATTGCTAGTTAATTTCCAAGCACATTGGTCATTAGAAGTTTGAACATTAATATTTATATCATTGCTATTACTAGCTAAATCTTCAAAATTTGAAGGAATGATAGAATATTCACAGTTAGCAACTGTTATTTTATCGCAAACTTTTTCACTTTCAAGTCCACTATTATTAACTACAACTAAACAAATTTCATGAGTTCCTGCACCAAATTCCCAATTGAATTCTTCGCCTGTAAAACGTGATTGACTTTGGCCATTTGAAGCTGTCCAAATATATTGAGAAATATTACCTTCACTAGTGTTGTATAATTTTGCAATAAATGGTGCTACACCTGATTTAGCTGACAAAATGCTAAAATTAGCTACCGGTGGCATAATATTTGAGTAAGCATAGACAATAAATTCTTCCCCTACTTGCTCACAACTAATTGTTATATTAGAATTATTTGAAGTGGATGCACATTGAATATCCCTAACCATACCATCATCAAATTGACTTGTGATATTAGATATAGGAACTCTCTGCAATTCTTGTATGTCTTGAGTGTAAGGTATTTTTTCAACATAATTTCCCAAATTGATCTGTTTTGAAGTTGTATCTACTTCTCCAAAAAAAGTTGCTGTTGCTGAGACAGTACAGGTTTTACAACTATAACTTGGAAATCCTTTTCTATCATTTCTGGCATGAAGAGATAATTCTAGATTATTATTATAATTAAGAGCTTGCCCACTTGTAAATGTTACCCAAGCACCACCATCAATACGATACTGAGTAACATGACTCCTACAGTAGCCACTGGCTGATCGAGAAATTGTTACATCTTGTTGAAAAGGAATGTTTATTGAATGTGTATCATCAGCATCATGCCCACAACCAGAAAAACTTCCACTAGCAGTAACAGAATATGATTCAGTTTTTTTCTGATAATCATTCCAAGACAAATCAATAGAATAACTAAATGTTAAATCTGGATTACGTCTAGTTCTGTGAGTTGATTTCTCATTATTTGAATTTGGTAATATTTTTACTTCGCCAAGCAAACTATATAGTGAACCACTATCAGTCAAATTAGATACTATATATCCATTATCAGCACCATCAAAAATACCAGACTTATTATTTACAACAGTTCCACCATTAATATCATATAATTATCAATAGCAGTAACTCCAGTATAAGTATTATCATTATTCACAGTAATTCTTGAATAATACCAAATTTTATCTAAATTAATTCTTTGTCGAGCTAAACTATCTGCCAACAAAGCATTACCAGTAGCACTTCGCAAATAAGGATACTGTCCTTTCCACTTAATAAACACCTGAGAATCAATGAAATTAAACATTTTTTTTGATGTCATTTCATCTTGTTTACCATATAACATAATCCCATCTTCGGATTGTTCCCAATTATCCGTAGAATTTGTTTGCCAATGGTCAAAATTCATGGGAATATAAAGCGTTGTGTTAGCATATACAATATATATTGCACCAAGATATATGATAATCCCAAAAGTTAGCAATCCTTGTGATATTGTCTTATACATCAATTTTCTTTTCATGAAATTATTATCCTAAAATAAATATTTCATTCTTGATAAGGTCATCAAAAATGAAAACTATACTCATCAAAGCTTGGATAGTTTTTATAACTTATATAATAAAACACTTAAATTTCAATATATTATAGTTTTAAACTATTCGAACCATTAATTTAATACATAAACATACTTAATTTTAGATTATGTATACACAATCAAAACAACTCCAATACACTCTCATACCAATTAATAGACTGAACAGACAGATAAGAGTTATAACTCTTATCCTGATATGTTCCATTACTTAACCAAAACTGTCCGAACCATTGTTAAATGCCTCAATCTTTGTTGCTAAAAAATAAGATGCTATCTGCTATCACTAATTTAATAACTAAGTAGGACTTACATATTGATAAAAGCTAAAAAGAATGAATACAAAACATTATAGTTATAAAAAATCAGTTTAATTTTCATAAAAATTGAAGTATGAGATTACAATGCTAAATAACATAAATAAAAATTATATATCATAATACATTGTATTTAAACGGTTTAATAAAATTATTATCTTATCAATGTGTAAGTTCCAATACATCTAAAATGATAGAAAAATCAATTATATTTGGTCAAAATTCCATTTACCTACAAAACCATCTTGTTCACACAGATCATCTAATAATTCTCGATATTTTAATCGTGGAATTTCCGTCGCTCCAAATCGGCGTAAATGTTCAGTTGCTACTTGACAATCAATCAATTCATAACCCCACTCTTGTAACTGCCACACAAAATTAGCAAATGCAACTTTGGAAGCATCACCCATCCTAGTAAACATGGACTCACCAAAAAATACTTTTCCTAATCCTATTCCATATAACCCTCCAACCAAATTACCTTCATACCAAGCTTCAACTGAATGAGCAAAACCATGAGCATGTAATTGGCAATAAGCTTCTTTCATATCATCAGTTATCCAAGTTCCAGCTTGATTATTACGAAATCCAGCACATTCAG
The DNA here is from genome assembly GCA_030627125.1 of Thioploca sp. Classification (GTDB taxonomy): domain Bacteria; phylum Pseudomonadota; class Gammaproteobacteria; order Beggiatoales; family Beggiatoaceae; genus DRQV01. The sequence goes on along the minus strand of DAOUSR010000160.1, from coordinate 1,743 downwards.
TAATAACTTCTCTAAAATTTCGATCTAAAGTTAGAGTGAATTTATTTTTGCGAATAGTTTTTTGTAAGCTCCTTGATACTTGTAATTTTTCCGGAAACAATACCATACGTTGGCTTGGAGACCACCATAAAATAGGTTCGTTATCACTATACCAAGGAAAAATTCCTAATCGATAGGCTATTGTAATACGTTCACAAGTTAAATCGCCGCCTATAGCTAACAGGCCATCTGGATGTTTTAAAGCTCGTTCCAAAGGTGGGAAATCATTTGCTTTGGCGTTATGAGGAATCCAATAAGGTTTATGCATATTCATTTATGATGCTAAAATATTTAGAATTCAAAACTTATAATACCTGAAAATTTTAGCAATTTAAATCTAATAATGAATACATTACAAATATTTTCTAAAGCTCCAATTGCTGGAAAAGTAAAAACTAGATTAATACCTACTTTAGGTGAACAAGGAGCGGCTGATTTGCAGCAAAAACTAGTAAAATATTGTTTACAAAAATTCAGTCAGATATTTTCGGTACAACTATGGTGTCATCCAGATGAATCTCATCCTTTTTTTTATGAATGTAAAACTGAATTTAATCTAAGTTTGCATCGACAACAAGGTAGTGATTTAGGAGAACGGATGGCTAACGCACTAGCAAGTTCAGTTCCTAACCCAACAATTTTGATTGGTACTGATTGTCCAAGCTTGACAGTTGCATTGATTCAAAAAGCTTTTACTACTTTGCAACAATATCAAGTTGTATTGGGGCCAGCTGAGGATGGTGGTTATGTATTAATTGGTATGCAACAAAAATTACCAGAATTGTTTGTTGATGTTCCTTGGGGTAGTCCAGTAGTGTTCAAGGCAACTCGTTCCCATTTAGCTAATTTGGAATTAAAATGGTATGAATTGCCAATTCAGTGGGATGTTGATCGACCAGAAGACTTTATACGGTTAAAAAGAATATTTAAGCAGTTTTAATTACCAATTTTGGTTTCTTTACCAGCTAATAAATTACGAACATTAGAATAATGTCGCCAAACTAATAATCCGCTTATTATAAAGCATATAATTCTATATTCCCATACTGGAGTGAACCAAAACATATATATTGGAACCGATAAAGCTGTGACAATAGCCGCCAATGATGAATAGCGTAATAGTAAAGCGATAATTAACCAAGTAGCTAAAGCTGCCAAACCAACTGGCCAAATTAAAGTCACTAAAGCTCCAAATGCAGTTGCTACCCCTTTGCCACCATGAAAATTGAAAAAAATTGGATATAAATGACCAATAAAAACTGCAACAGTAACTCCAGCTAATATGATTGGAGAAACAGTGAGTAATTTAGCGATTAATACTGCGATTACTCCTTTAAATATATCCAGCAGCAAGGTGATTATTGCCGCTTTTTTACCTCCATGACGCAATACGTTAGTAGCTCCAGGATTACCAGAACCTTGAGTACGCGGATCAGCTAATCCCATTGAATGGCACACAATCATTGCACCAGATACAGAACCTAATAAATAAGCGAATACTATTAGCAAACTTTCAATAAACATAATTTGTTAAATATAGATAAATTCCTTGAGTTAAAATAATTGTTCAGGGATTACAGTCGATTTTTTAACAGCACGTTTTTTTACAATCTTTTTTCTACTGCTTTTCTTTCTTCTTTTTTTACTGCTTTTTTTACTGCTTTTTCTACTGCTTTTTTTACTGCTTTTTCTACTGCTTTTTTT
>DAOUSR010000042.1 GCA_030627125.1 Thioploca sp. | reverse complement strand
ATTCAGGATTTAATAATTGCCGAAACTCTCAGGCAGACCTGACAGGTTTTCAAAACCTGTCAGGTCTTAAGTATCATATTTTATTGAGTTCTAATTCCTAAGTTACTTACAATGGCACTTTAGATTGCAAGATATGCTCTATTAAATTCTGCACAGTTGCATCCATAACTTCCAACAATGGTGCCGGATAAATACCGAACAATAACACCATGAATGCCAACACGCTCAGAATCAAAAGTTCCCGTTTGTTAATATCTGTTAACGCAGCAACTTTATCATTACCGATCTTGCCAAATATAACTCGTTTGACCATCCACAAAGTATAAGAAGCACCTAAAATCATGATGGTAGCAGCCGCAAACGCAATCCAAAAATTGGCTTTAAAAGCCGCAATTATAACCAAAAATTCACCTACGAAGCCAGAAGTAGCAGGTAATCCAGCATTAGCCATAGCAAATAATACCATGAACATAGCAAATTTAGGCATTACATTAGCAACACCGCCATAATCAGCTATTTCACGACTGTGCATACGGTCATACAAAACTCCAACACACAAGAATAATGCCCCAGAAATAAAACCATGCGAAATCATTTGCACCATTCCGCCTTCCATCGCCATGACTCCGCCATCTATCGAACCAGTGTTTTGGTAAATCATAAAGCCAATGAAGAAACCTAAAGTTGCAAATCCCATATGTGCAATTGAGGAATAAGCGATAAGTTTTTTCATATCCTTCTGCACGATAGCCACGAAAGAAATATAGACAATAGCAATTAACGACATAGATATGATTAACCAGTCTAATTTACTGCTGGCATCTGGCGTAATTGGCAGACTGAAACGCAAGAAACCATAACCACCCATTTTCAACATAATTGCGGCTAAAATTACCGAACCGCCAGTTGGAGCCTCAACGTGAGCGTCTGGCAACCAAGTATGCACTGGCCACATAGGAACTTTGACTGCGAATGCAACTAAAAATGCGATGAAAATCCAAATTTGAGCTTCTAAAGGAATTGGCAAGGCATGGTAATCCAAAATTTCAAAACTACCGGCTTGGAAGTACAGATATAATAATGCCACTAACATCAATACTGAACCAAAAAAAGTATAGAGAAAAAATTTGATAGTAGCATAAATTTTATTAGGCCCGCCCCAAATACCAATAATTAGGAACATTGGGATTAACATGGATTCCCATAATACATAGAATAAAACCGCATCTAAAGATGCAAACACTCCGTTGATCAATCCTTCCATGATCAAAAATGCCGCCATATATTGAGATACTTTATCTTTAATAACGTCCCAGCCAGCTAAGATAATTAGTACACTGGTAAAAGTTGTTAATACAATCAAAGGCATAGAAATACCATCTACACCCAAGTGATAATTAATCCCAAAAGCTGGAATCCAACTTAATTTTTCCGTAAACTGCATAGCAGCAGTGGTCGTATCAAAAGCAAAGAATAGTGGTAATGATAACAAAAATGTTAATATGGAGATAATTAAAGCAATGGGACGAACCAACGATGCTTGTTTATCTCCGATAATAAGTATCCAAACTCCGCCTAAAATGGGCAACCACATTAATATACTCAGTAATGATAAGTCAGTAAACATTCTGTGTTTCCTTAAGTTTTAATATTTGGGTAAAATAGCATTAATGGTTCAATTTTGCAATTATCGTAAGACTGCAAGATTCATCTTGGAACAGTTTAAATTTTTAAATACCAGTATCTTTACCATCAATACTTAATTTGTTTTTACTGTCCCAATAATCTTTTACTCCCCCTATGCCTTTTTTATCAGCCCATTCTAACAAAAGATTGCGTTCCCCTGAATATTCAAATATTGGAACTCCAAATCCACATGAAGTTTGCACCATGTCAACGTTAATATCAAAATATTGACGAACACTTATACTTTTAGGAAAGAGTTGTTCTAATTCCTGCCATTCTTTATCCCTTGGATAAATAATCTTACCAGTGCCATAAACTCTAAGTATCAATGGTTTTTCAGTAAAAGAACAAAACATAATAGTCATTCTATTAGTCGCTAACATATGAGCAGCTGCTTCATTGCCACTACCAGTATAATTAAGCCAAATTAACCGTTTTTCATCAAGTATTCTTAGAGAATCAAGACCTTTAGGAGAAACGCTTATCCTTCCATCCTTATCAGCAGTCCCAACAAAAAAAATATGTTGTTGTTCTATAAATTTCCTATGAGCATCTGTTATTTCTGAATATTGTTTTGCCATATTTAATTCTCGTTAAAAATTAAATTATATCATATAATTGACTACTAGGCGTCACAGTTATTAAGTTAAAGGCTAAATTTTTATGTTTCAAATTCTGGTAATCCTAAATAAAGTAGTGATTTATTAATTAAATAGAATTTTTAGCATAGTGGTTGATTTAGGTTCTCTATGTTAAAATCTAATTAGATGTTAGACAGAATCTAAACCAATCACCTATCTTATTCACAACCTTAATTCACAGAAAAAACTTATGGGATTTAAATGTGGAATTGTTGGCTTACCTAATGTTGGTAAATCAACTTTATTCAATGCACTTACCAATGCTGAAATAGCGGCAGAAAACTATCCTTTTTGTACAATTGACCCTAATGTTGGCATTGTGCCAGTACCAGATAAACGATTAGATGTATTAGCTGATTCAGTAAAACCGCAAAAAATAATTCCTGCTACTATGGAATTTGTTGATATTGCTGGATTAGTTGCTGGAGCTTCTAAGGGTGAAGGCTTGGGCAATAAATTTTTAGCTAATATCCGTGAAACTCACGCTATTGCTCATGTTGTACGTTGTTTTGATGATGATGATATAATTCATGTCGCTAATAAAATTAATCCAATAGATGATATTGAAATAATTAATACTGAACTGGCATTAGCGGATTTAGATACAATAGAGCGAGCTTTACAACGAATACATAAAGATGTCCGTAGTGGCAAGAAAGAAGCAGCAGTACAAAAACAATTATTTGAAAAAGTACAAGCTCATCTTGATTCTGGCCAACCAATTCGTACTCTGAATGATGAAGAAATAGAGCAGTTACGAGAATTGCATTTATTAACTGCTAAACCAGTGTTATATATTGCTAATGTTGCTGAAGATGGTTTTACCGATAATCCTTATCTTGAACAAGTGCAGACAATCGCAGAATCTGAAAATGCTAAATTAGTAGCAGTATGTGCTGCCACTGAAGCTGAATTAATTGGTTTGGCTATTGAGGAAAGACAGGAATTTTTGAATGATATGGGCTTGACAGAACCAGGCTTAAACCGGGTTATTCATGCAGGTTATAATTTATTAGGTTTGCAAACTTATTTTACTGTGGGGCCTAAAGAAGTACGGGCTTGGACTATACGGATAGGAGATACTGCTCCTAAAGCTGCGGCGGTTATCCATACTGATTTTGAAAAAGGTTTTATCCGGGCAGAAGTAATTGCTTATGATGATTTTGTAAAATATAAAGGGGAGCAAGCTGCCAAAGAAGCTGGTAAGTGGCGTTTGGAAGGTAAAGATTATATTGTACAAGAAGCAGACTTAATGCACTTTAGGTTTAATGTTTAAACAGTGCAGATGTTCTTAGCCGTTAAGCGTTGGAGTCCATATCTTTAGATTTGGCAAGGTTTAATTTTAAAGCGACTAAACTAAAATTTTGGACTCCAGCAAATATTCCTTAACTTAATGCCACAATTGGTGGATTGTCTGTTTTATAAAACCTGACAGGTCTAAGTCGGTATAGGCTATTGGGGATTTTTACCAGAATGGGAAAAAATAAATAAAGAATTAAACCAATAAAATATATTAACATGTCTATCTGCCATAAAGGAACATTTCTTGCTAACTGGTAGTATTATCAAAATAATGTTAAGATTATATTTAAATATAAAACTATTAAAACCAATGCTGAAAAAAATTATCTTCCTAATCTTATTAACCCCATCAGCTTTTGCTATAGATGATTTATCCCAAATTCTTCTCGAACTAAACTTTACCAACTTCGCATACGGCGAATGGTTAATGTATTACCGAGAACATTTTTGGTTTGTGATACATATGGTTTTACTTATCATAGTGTTAATCACATTTTTCTATTCCTATTTCATCATAGGCCCTTGGAAAAAAGCCAGAAGCTATAAAAAACAAACCCAATCTTTTGTAATCGAACTAAATATCAATAAAATTACTAAACGTTATCATTTTTTTGCCGAAATATTCTTACTTATAGGTTTGGCTGGAGCAGCTTTATCAGTGCAAAGTGCAATTACTCCAGATTTTTTCAGTACTATAACTAATTATAATCAGACAGCAAACCAAGAACACATGGCTAATGCAATTAAAAGCGGATTAGCTTTCAGTGCTGCTGGAATTCTGCTTGCTATTTTTTGTTATATTTTGCGAGGCATTGAGTTAACACTGTATAGAGGTATTTGGTTACGAGAAAAACAACAGGAACAGAATGAGTTAAATGATTCAATTCTAGATATTTCCAACTTATATTCACTATTTCAACAATTTTTGCAAAAAGATGATGAAGATATTATAACTTTGTCGGTGGTATTAGATGAAATGAAAAATTCTAATCAAAACTCTTTGGAAAAATTATTATCGCATTCTGAAAAAAATATTCAAGGAATGTTAGAACTAATTAAAAATTCCCAAGATACCTTTCAAGAGCAATTGCAGAAGACTAGTGAATTGCAAACTCAATTTATTGCTGGGGGTGATATTATCGCTACTCGAATGGAAAACTTAAATACTGATATTAAAGATATTCACCAACCATTCTTAAATAGTTTAATAGCTGTAAGCAATGATTTAAAAGAATCGCAAGAAATATTTAAGCAAGATTTAGTAGAGCAAATTAAAGAGTTTATTAACACTCATGAAGTTTATTTGGATAAGAATACTGAAAATGCGAAGATAATTTTAGATCGTAATTTAGAAAAAACTGCTGCAACATTAATCAATTCGTGGGAACATGAAGTTGAACAAATTTATAAACGCTTGCGAGTAGAATTTTTACAAATTAGTGAATTGAAACTGAATATAGACGAACAAATACAACAATCTATATTAAATTTACATACTGGAGTGGAAAAAATTAATGAACAGGTTTGTGAAACTGAAAAACTAAAAACTATCATTACGTGTGATTTCTTGAAAGATATTGGCGAACATTCTAAAGATTTGGCTGAGGCTTTTAATGAATATACGGAAAAAACTACTAGAGTGGCTGAAATTAATGAAATTAACGTTAAATTGATTCAAGATGTGATGGATAAAAGTGGTTTGATTATCAAGGATAGCTTCTTTAAAAGAATGTTGGCTAAATTTAATAGGAGGTAAAATGCTTAATGACGAAATTGAAAGCAATGTATCTTGGATAGGTTTTTCCGACCTATTTTTTCACTTATTTATCTTTTTTCTGATAGGTTTTATAGTGGTTAAAATTTCTGCGGTGGAGGCAATAAAAAATAGTGACTTATATGCCTCTCAATTAGAACAGGAATATGATCAAGAAATTGCTTATTTAACCGCTCAAATAAAAGCGTTAGAAACTACATTAGCCGCTTGTATGAAAGAAGTTTCTAGCTGTGAATTTAGTACGCAAAAAATGAACAAGGATAAAACGGAATTATTGCTCAATCTTAAAACTTTAGAAACTGAGTTAAATAGTTGTAAATTGAATTTAAATGAATGCCAAAGTTCCTTGAATACCTATCAAGAAAATAATAAAAAATTAAGGCATAAATTAAAAAAATACAAACATTTAGTAAAGTATGAAGGTTATGGCCCGGATACTTCTAAGGTAGATACTAATAAGGATGAGTTGTTCCAACAAATTGCGGCAAATTATAACTTTACTATTACCGATGAGGAACATTGTATTCCAATTTTACAAAATGATAGCATCTGTGTGGAGGATACGACTCTACAAGAACAAACGATTAGTTTTGGTAGCAGTGTTTTGTTTACTTCGGGTCGAACTAAATTAAAAATTCGGGGCAAGGATATATTAACTATTGTAGGCAAGGTTATTAAGCAGAAATTACCAGCAATTCAGGAAATCCAGATTCAAGGTCATGCTGATACCACCGCACCTAAACAGTATGAAGCTGATTCGCAAGAAAGTCAGGAATATAACTTAAAAATAGCCTCCGAACGAGCATTGGAAGTATTTTTATTTTTAAAACAAGAAATTGCTATCAATCCGGCTGAAATTTTAATGTCCGCAACTTCATTTGGTAATTATAAGCCAGTTAAAAGAACCGCAGAAGATAAATATAATTGGGAAAGAATTAAACTGGAAAACGCTGATAAAGATAAGAAACAGCTTAATCGTAGGATAGAAATAGTATTAACTTATCGGCGATGAGGCTAGTATTATAGCAATTCTTAATGAACTTCAATATAAATATCAAGGGTAGTCCTAACTAATGTAGTGATTACTTAAAAAATTTGCTAGATTTCAAAAATCTAGTAGGTTTAACACTACTTTGTTTAAGACTACCTTTTTTTGATATGGATTAGATTATCTCCGCAAGATTCAACTTTGATTCTTTATAAAGAAAATTTTATTCCAAATCAAACCGTTCTTTAATTATCCCGTACAAAGAACAAAGTTATTAAATCCTGTATACTCCGTCAAGCATCCAAATTAGCAACTGATAACGCATTTTCTTCAATAAACTTACGTCTAGGTTCTACATGTTCGCCCATTAACGTAGTAAAAATTTCATCACTAGCGACTATATCATCAACTCTAACCTGTAATAAACTCCGAGTTTCTACATTCATGGTGGTTTCCCACAATTGGTCTGGGTTCATTTCCCCAAGTCCTTTATAACGCTGAATATGCAAACCACGTTTAGCTTCTGCCAATAACCAATCGGTTGCTTCCTTGAAATTATTTGCTGCTTGCTTTTTCTCACCACGTTGCACATAAGCACCTGATTCCAACAGACCAGAAAGCTCTTTACCTAAAGTTAACAAAGCCTTATATTCCATAGATTGAAAGAATTTTTTCTGGACTATATAGGTATGTTCAACTCCATGAGCAAGTAAGGTGACATTAGCAGAAAAATCATCTGGCAAAATTTGTACATTAACTGTATAATTATACACGGTTTTTTCCAAAGCTACCGCCAAATTATCGAACCATTGTTGGACTTTAACTGGCTCATCTAATTCATCCAATGCTGGCAAATTAATCATAGTTTCTAATACGGTAGCTGGCAAAATTTTCCGAGAGATACGCTTGATAATTGCCATTACTTTAAAATAATGCTGAAATAATTTTTCCAATGCTTCGTCTTGCAAAGCTGGAGCCTCTGGATTTACAAATAATTTAGCATTTTGGAGAGCCAATACCATCAAATAATTGTTGAGAGCCGCATCATCTTTAATATATTGTTCTTGTTTGCCTTTGGAAAGCTTGTATAATGGCGGTTGGGCAATATAAACATGTCCTCGTTCTACCAATTCTGGCATTTGACGATAGAAAAATGTTAATAGCAAAGTTCTAATATGACTACCGTCCACGTCAGCATCAGTGGCGATTATAATCCGATGATATCTAAGCTTATCTGGATTGTATTCTTCGTCACCAATCCCACAGCCTAAAGCAGTGATTAAAGTTCCAACTTCGGCTGAGGCCAACATACGGTCAAATCTGGCTCTTTCCACGTTAAGTATTTTACCTTTAAGTGGCAGAATTGCTTGATATTTTCGATTGCGACCTTGTTTGGCACTCCCCCCAGCCGAATCTCCTTCAACCAAAAATAATTCTGATAAAGCTGGGTCTTTTTCCTGACAATCAGCCAATTTACCCGGTAAACCAGCAATATCCAATGCCGTCTTACGCCGAGTCATTTCCCGAGCTTTTCGAGCTGCTTCTCTAGCCCGAGCTGCGTCTATAATTTTACCTGCAATACTTTTAGCATCCGCTGGATTTTCTAATAAAAACTCTTCTATTTTTTCCCCAACAGTTCCTTCCACCACTGATTTAACTTCACTTGACACCAATTTATGTTTAGATTGGGAAGAAAATTTAGGGTCTTGCATTTTGATTGATAAAACTGCGGTCAAGCCTTCTCGTACATCATCTCCAGAAGTTGCAACCTTAGCTTTTTTGAGAAACCCTTCTTTTTCTAAATAATTGTTAAAAGTACGGGTCAATGCTCCTCGAAAACCAGCTAAATGGGTACCACCTTCTCGTTGGGGAATATTATTAGTGAAGCATAAAATATTTTCCCGATAGGAATCATTCCATTGCATCGCTACTTCTACTGCAATTTTATCTCGCTCCAAATTAATATATAAAATGCTAGTATGGAGCAAGGTTTTATTCCGATTCAAAAGTTCCACAAAAGACCTGATTCCACCTTCATTGGCAAATATAGTTTCTTTAGCAATTCTATCATCAATTAACCGAATCTGTACTCCAGCATTTAAGAAAGATAGCTCTCGTAATCGATTAGCCAAAATATCGTAATGAAACTCAATATTGGTAAAAGTTTTATTGCTAGGTTTAAAGCGGATTTGAGTACCAGTCTTATCGGTATCTCCTATCACGGCCAGAGATTCAACTGGAACACCTTCTTTATAAAGTTGGTAATGAGTTTTGCCTTCTCGATGAATAGTTAGCTCAAGTTCTTCTGATAACGCATTTACTACTGAAACCCCAACTCCGTGCAAACCTCCAGAAACTTTATACGAATTATCGTCAAATTTACCGCCCGCATGTAAAATTGTCATAATAACTTCAGCAGCAGAACAGCCTTCTTCTTCGTGCATATCAACTGGAATTCCACGCCCATCGTCAACTACAGTAACAGAACCATCATCATGAATTTGCACCAATACTTCAGAACAATATCCAGCTAACGCTTCATCTATAGCATTGTCAACTACTTCAAATACCATATGATGTAGGCCAGTGCCATCATCGGTATCACCAATATACATACCGGGACGCTTTCTAACCGCATCTAAGCCTTTTAAAACTTTAATATTACTAGAGTTATAGGTGTTTTCAGTCATCAGTTATCAATTATTCCATTAGCGAACTTCAAAGGCTATATTATAGCAAAATTTGGCTAGTAAGTAAACTTGCCTTTTTGCAACGCTATAAGTGAGTAATTACGACAAATTGTATCTAAAATTATTCCTGCGAAAACAACTCATTTTGTTCGTAAGAATGATAATTTAGATAATTATATAATCCTAAATCTGGCACACCAAATGATGATGCGGCTACTGCTTATCGTAACAAACTACCTTTTGAAATACTCATGTAATCTTCTCTAAATTTACTAGCATTACTCGAAAAATTGGGCAAAACTATCGACTTCTTCACGAGGAGTTCGATAACTATTTACCACCGCTTCTTTGTCTTCATAACCCAATGCCATACCACATATTAAAATACAGTCATCTGGATAACTCAATTTTTCTTTGACAATTTGTGGATATTCGCCTAATGCAGCTTGAGAACATATAGCTAATCCTTCTTCAACCGCAGCTAACATGACTGATTGTAAAAACATCCCATAATCGAGAAAAGAACCAGTTTCCATAGCAGCATCCATGAAGAAAAATAGTGCTGTTGGTGCATCAAAAGCCCGATAATTTGCTAACCATTGCTGTCTAGCCTTATCTTCACGGGTTATTTTTAAAGTGGAATAAAGCTGCAATCCACAAGCTTTTCGGCGACTTTTATAAGGGTCTTGCCATTCATTTGGATAATATTGATAATCCATCTTACCTTTAACACCACTGTTAAAAGCATTTTCCATAGCTTGTTCTACTTCATGTTTTTTGTTACCACTAACTACAGCAACTTGCCAAGGTTGAGTATTTACCCCAGAAGGAGCGTGTCTAGCTACATTTAAAATACGTTGAATTATTTTCGTATCTACTTGTTTATTAAGGAAAGCTCTGGTAGATTTACGCAACTTCAATGCTTCTGCTACTGTCATTCTTCATACCCTATTAATTTAAATGTTCAATAAATACTATTTTTTAGTTTTTTCTTCCAGCAATTCCGCTTGCAATTCTTTATACCGTGCATCTATTCGAGTAGCTAGATAAAAATCTGCCTTGACCTTTTGTAAGGCTTTTTTTAAATGTTCGATAGCGATGGCAGTTTGGCCTTTTAGATAATAATTTTCGGCCAATGCAAAATATGCTTCTGCTTCTGCTCCATCTAATTTATAAGCCTGAGCTAATAAAAAGAAATAATATGGATTGTTAGGTATCGATATATCTAGCAAGATATTTTTCGCTTTAGTTGCAATGTTATTTTGTAATAGTTTTTCAGCATAATCCAACCCCAACATTTTATCATGTGGATAAATTTGCAAAGCTTTTTCATACTCTTCCATAGCCTTGGTTGTATTTTTTTGTAATAGAGCCAATCGGGCTTTTAAGATTCGGTACATGACCCTATCACTATCATTTTTTAATAGCCAATTGATTTGAGTTTGCACTCCATCAGTACGCATATTGTCTAACAAAGCTAAAGCCAACGCATAACGAGCCGCACCTTCATCTCGATAATTATTCAGTGCCAACATTTTTTGTAAATCTTTTAATAACTTAGCCTTATTGTTAGTGGTTGAGACTAATAGTTTAGCTTTCATTAAATTATAGAGCGGATTTTCAGCTTTTAATTTAGTTGAATATTTTGCAGCTCGATCATGGGCTTCAGCAATTCGATCCGTGGTAACTGGATGAGTGAGTAATAATTCTGGCAAATTAGTCGTAGAATTACGATTCGCTGCTTGCATCCGTTCAAAAAAATTCGGCATTTCATTAGGTTCAAAGCCTGAATTGGCTAAGGTTTGAATCCCGATTCTATCCGCTTCTTTTTCATGGAGTCGAGTAAAATTAATTTGCATTTGAATGTTGCCAGCCATGATTGCAGCAAAAGCAGCTTGACCAACTTGTGGAGCGATCCCAGTTACAATTGCAGCAGCTATAATGGCAGCAATTTTTGGTACGGTAAGACGTTGAGAAGCTTCGATGGTACGGGCTATATGGCGTTGGGTGACATGGGCGATTTCATGGGCTAACACTGAAGCTAATTCACCTTCACTACGAGTCGTCATAATCAATCCGCTATGTACGCCAATAAATCCACCCGGCACCGCAAAAGCATTAATTGAAGAATCTTTAATAACGAAGAAGTGGAAACTTTGTTTAGGATTTTCACTATAAGAAACTAGATGATTACCCAATACGTTAAGATAGTCGTTTATTTGAACATCATCAATAACTTCCACATGTTGACGTAATTGGCGGATAAATGCTTTCCCAAGTCTATCTTCATCTACCGATGACATGATTACATCAGCAGAAATGCCTATATCTGGTAATTCTATTGCTATGCAAGGTACATAAACTATACATAAAATTAATAATAGCCCGTTACGCATATTTGCTCCGCTTTAGCCTGACTTTATGAATGGACTTCAAGATTATCTTGAAAATAATTTTTAATTATTCAATTTCTGGTTTATCTGGTGGGTTTACTGCCATGCGGCCTGCTAGTTCGGTGAAGAATGTTGCTAAATCAGCTCGATTTACTTTTTCATCCTGTAATTGAGTGACTTCCTTATTTAACAAGCTGATTAACAATTCATTTTGTTGTCTAGTTTGCAAAGATATTTCCTGAATTTTAGTGTGCATCTGTTGGCGTAAACTTTTTATATCTTTACTAAACTGTTCATCTAATACAGTAATTCGATTAGTGAGTTCGTTTTTTAGAGTTTTTAATCCATGTTCCAAATCAGTCAAGCCAGCTATGCGTTCTTGGCGATCTATTTTAACTTTGTCATCCAAAACATCTAATTCACCTTCAACCCGTTCTTCTAACACTTTAAGACGTTGAAACATGTCTTCCCGAAAGTGCATATTTTCTTGATTAAACCGTTCTTCAAGGCGTTTGAAACGTTTATCATAATCACGCATCTGCCCGCCAAATAACAGTTCACGGACATCATGCATACTGCCACCTGCTGCTACTGCATTTTCAGCTAAAGTTTGAGGCGAGGTAGTCTTAGTAGTTTTTTGCAGCTTAGCTTCAGCAGCTCGCAATTTGGTATCAAGATTTCCCATATCAGGTTTACCATTTGATGTTGAAACAACTCGGTGTGAGTCTGTATCATTAGGCTTGTGAGACATAATTTCCATCCAGTAAATAATTGTGAATGATGAATTGCTAACAGCTAATTACTTCCAATTAGGTTGACAATTCATAATTTAAAAAATAAGCTATTTGATACCAACAGCTCGTAATAGTTTTTGTTGGCTTGGGTTATCAAGTTTCATATGGCTACCAGCACGTAAATTTTTAGGCAGAATAATAGGGCCGAAGCGAATTCTAATCAAGCGGCTAACCGTTACTCCCTGAGTTTCCCACAAACGTCGTACTTCATGTTTACGGCCTTCGGTTAACGTAACATTATACCAATGATTGGCTCCTTTACCACCAGTAATTTTGATATTGGTAAAACAAGCCTTGCCATCTTCCAGTTCCACTCCATCTCTTAATCGTTTTAGCATTTCCTGATTTACTTCACCTAAAACTCGAACTGCATATTCTCGCTCAACTCCAGAAGAAGGGTGCATTAAATTATTAGCCAACTCACCATCAGTAGTTAATAATAATAAACCAGAAGTATTTAAATCTAAGCGGCCAATACTAATCCAGCGGCCATTTTGGAGTGGAGGTAAATTTTTAAATATTGTAGTACGTTCTTCAGGATCATGACGAGTACAAACTTCACCAGTCGGTTTGTGATAACATATAATTTGGCGAGCTTGTATACTTAGAACAGTATTACTTATTTTACGGCCATCAACTCTAATATCGTCATTAGTACAGATTCGATCACCAATTGTTGCAACTTGCCGATTAACTAGAACTCGGCCTGCTTGAATCCAAGTTTCCATTTCTCGGCGTGAACCTAAACCGGCTCTGGCTAAAACTTTTTGTAATTTTTCAGTAGATTGGGATTTCATTAATTATTCTAAGTGCCTGATGTTAAGATATGTATCTTTTTTTAAATTGTGAATATTATATATTTTAATAGATTCTATCATTTAATATTTTTCTTGGTTTAATTCTATCTCCATTAGTACTTGGTGTGGACTATTTTGCTCCATGTATCTAAAAAACCAAAAATAGCATAACTTGCATAAGTTTTTCCGGTATTATTATCTCCACAAATAATCGTCAAATCACCTAATTCAATAGTTGTTTCTTTATCAAAAATGCCCACATTTTTAAATGTAAATTTCATATTCTATTCCAATGCAAATATTAATAGTTAAAACTTCTTCTTTAGGAGATGTAATCCATACCTTGCCAGCAGTAACTGATGCTCAACAACATTATCCAGACTTGCAATTTGATTGGGTAGTTGAAGAGGCATTTGCAGAAATACCGACTTGGCATCCAGCGATAAGACAAGTTATCCCAGTTGCATTGAGACGTTGGCGTAAGCAAATTTTAACAACTTATCGTAATCATACTTGGCAGCAGTTTAAACAAACGTTACGGGCCAATCAATATGATAAAATAATTGATGCTCAAGGTTTAATTAAAAGTGCGTTTCTTACTTATCAAACTTTAGGAATACGTTGTGGTTTAGATCGGCATTCTGCAAGAGAACCATTGGCCAGCCTAGCTTATCAACAAGGTTATAATATTCCTAAACAGCAACATGCCGTCACCAGAACCAGACAATTATTTGCCAATGTGCTTAACTATCCAGTGCCAAATAATCCACCTGAATATGGAATTATAAAACATTTTCAGCAACCAACCAATAAGAAGCAAGTAGTATTTTTACATGGTACGACTTGGCCGACTAAGCACTGGCCGGAAGATAGTTGGCTCAATTTGGCTAAACTAGCAACGAATGCTGGATTAAAAATATATGTGCCTTGGGGCAACTCTAACGAACAACAACGAGCTTCACGAATTGCTGCCATTCATGCAAATATTAGCGTAGTCCCTAAAAGCAATTTATATAATTTGGCTACTATTTTAGCACAATCTCAAGCGGTGGTGGGAGTCGATACTGGATTAGCCCATCTTGCGGCGGCTTTGTCTATACCATCAGTAACTTTGTACGGCGCAACTCAACCAGCTTTAACCGGCACTTATGGAAATAATCAGCAACATTTAGCAGCTAATGTTCCTTGTTCGCCATGTTTAAATAAAAAATGTTCGATTAATTTGGTTTGTTATGATGATTTATCAGTGGCAAGAGTTTGGGGAGTTTTGCAAGGGTTATTGGCTAGTTAGGAATGTGGTTTGATTGCAACGTCTGATTACCGAAACCGAGTAATTCTCATCATTAATATAACATGAAAAATTTGCACTTTTTTTCAGAACACATTATGATGTAATGAGAAATGAATTGCATCAATTGATGTAACTTACAAACTCGTTATATCCTACCTTTGCATAAGTTTATTGTAAGAATTGCTATATGTACTACGAACATTTCGGCCTAAAATACCCACCTTTCAAAATCACTCCAGACACTCATCTATTCTATTCTGGTGCCAATCGAGGTTTAACTTTAGATGCTTTAGTCTATGCAGTTAAAAGCGGTGAAGGGATTATTAAAGTTGTTGGAGAGGTTGGTAGTGGCAAGACCATGTTGTGCCGAATGCTAGAGGAAAAACTGCCTAAAGAAATAGAAGTGGTATATATTGCTAACCCACGCTTATCAGCAGAGATGATTTTGCACGCTATAGCACTGGAAATGCGTTTGGCAGTAACTCCACAAGACAATCGACTGCAAGTCATGAATATTTTGCATGCTAAGTTATTGGAAAAACATGCTAATCGTCAGCAAGTAGTAGTTTTTGTTGAAGAAGCACAAGGAATGCCATTAGAAACTTTAGAAGAAATACGCCTGCTTAGTAATTTAGAAACAACTCGGAATAAATTGTTACAAATAGTATTATTCGGTCAGCCAGAACTTGATGTTAATTTATCTGCAACTAGTATTCGTCAGTTAAAAGAAAGAATCACTCACAATATTTATTTGGCAGCATTAAAACAAGATAACATCCAAGAATACTTGCAATTTCGCTTACATGCGGTAGGTTATCGCGGCCCACCAATTTTTTCCCCAGCAGCAGTGCGTTTACTAACTAAAATTTCCAATGGTTTAATGCGTAGAATCAATATTCTAGCGGATAAAGCATTATTAGCTGCATTTGCTGATAGCACTCATATCATTCTCCCTAAGCATATTTGCCTAGCAGCACGAGATAGCGGGCTTCCCTGCCCAACTCAATTCAATCGAAAAGTTCTAATTATCATTATTTTCATGATTTTAAGCGGAATATTAATACCTGAAAGCTTGCACACTTGGTATAATGCAACTTCTTCTCAAATAACTTCGCCATTACAACAACGTCTATACGCTACAAAAAAATGGCTATTAAATCAGCAATATTACACTATTCAAGTCATGCAAATTAAAATTGATAAAACTGAATATTTGCAATACTTGTTAAATAAGTCAGAAATACAGCCATTATTGAATGATTTATATGTTTATCGCACTGATTTACATTGGGAAATAATGTATGGTGAGTTTGTTGATACCAAAACTGCGATGACAGCAATAGTAAATTTGCCAGAAGTATTACACCGTAATAAACCATTTTTACGCAAAATAATTGATGTAAAGTAAATGCTTAATGAAATTTGGTATGTAGTATTTCCCAATTAGATGAATTATATCGATACAAATTAACAAGTTGATATTTATCTTGAAGTTCATTAAGCATTCATAATTAAGAATTACTATAAATATTTTGAGTAATAACAACCAAACTGTTGTAAAATAGGAATTCAAAATCCCCACACTATTAGACTACTCATGAACTCCAAACCCCATATTCGCCTCAGTGAAACCCTTATTTCCCAGGGAGTTATTTCTTCGGATCAGCTTAAAATTGCCCAAACAGAACAGAAAAAAAGCAATATTCCGCTAGAAAAAATCCTTATTAATTTAGGTTTTGTATCTGAAACAAAAATTCGTGATTTATTAAGCAAGACTTTGGGATTATCATACGTTGATTTATCGAAGCTGGAAATAAATCATGAAGCTGTTAAACTAATTCCCAAAGAATTGGCTTATCGTTATACCATACTCCCCATACGTTTTGACAAAGCTGCTAACCAGATAACTGTAGCAATGGCCGATGTTTTCAATGTGTTGGCAATAGATCAATTAACAGCTTTTTTAGGCGAGAATATTAGTATTGATCCAGTTATGGCTGGGGAATCCGATATCATTAATACTATTGATGAATGGTATGGTTTTAACTTGTCTATTGATGGAATTTTGCATGAAATCGAAACTGGAGAAATTGATTATAAAAGTTTATCAGTAACTGGCGATGAATACAGTCAACCATTAATACGATTAGTTGATGCTCTATTGTCGGATGCAGTAAAACGTGGGGCCTCAGATATTCACTTTGAACCGGAAAAAGGTTTTTTACGAATTCGTTACCGAATTGATGGAGTATTACAACAAATTAGCAGTCTACATAAAGATTACTGGTCGCCTATTTCAGTACGACTTAAAGTTATGACTGAACTAAATATTGCTGAAAATCGAATTTCGCAAGATGGTAGGATGTCGTTACAACTAGCTGGAAGAACTATTGATTTCCGGGTTTCAGTACAACCTACTGTGTATGGCGAAAATATTGTTCTGCGAATTTTGGACAGTAAACGTGGCATCATGACTCTGGAACAGCTAGGATTAGTGAAAGATAATTTGCTAAAATTAAAATTAATGATAGCTCGCCCTGAAGGGGTTATTTTACTTACTGGCCCTACTGGGAGTGGTAAAACTACTACTTTATATTCTATCCTCAAACATCTCAATGATGAAACCATCAATATTATGACTCTGGAAGACCCAGTGGAATATGTGTTGGGATTAGTGCGACAGACAGCAGTAAATGAGGCAGTAAAGCTAGATTTTGCTAATGGAATTCGTTCTATGATGCGGCAAGACCCGGATATAATTTTAGTTGGTGAAATTCGAGATCATGATACTGCGGAAATGGCTTTTCGAGCCTCAATGACTGGCCATCAAGTTTATTCTACTTTACATACTAATTCAGCAGTTGGTGCTATTCCACGCTTATTAGATGTTGGTATATTACCAGATATTTTGGCCGAAAATATCATTGGAATTATCGGGCAACGTCTGGTGCGTAAGTTATGTTTAGCTTGTAAACAAAGTTATTCACCTACAGATACTCATCTGCAACTATTGGAATTAACTACAGAAAATGCCACTATATACCGTCCCCATAAATGTGAGGCATGTGAACAACGTGGTTATAAAGGACGTTTGGCATTGATGGAGTTGCTGCGTATTAATGAATCTTTGCAAGATTTAATCGCTAGCCATTCTACAACGCATAATATTAGAAAACATGCTAAATCTCAAGGATTTAACACTCTAGTGCAAGATGGTATTAGACGAATTTTAGAAGGTACTACTAGTTTAGAAGAAGTATCAAGAGTGGTTGATTTGACTGGTAGGTTAGGTCTTTGAAAACAATTCTTAATGCTTAATGAAATTCAATATACATATCAAGTTATTAACTTATAGCAAACGCAGTCAAAATTTCAAAAAAATATTACCAACAAAACCTATAATTATGGAATCAAATTTCATTCCCTACACTGCTACCACAACTTTACCAGAAGGCAATATTTTAGTATTAGCTCCGCATCCAGATGATGAAATATTTGGTTGTGCTGGTGCTATTATCCAACACGTAGCCCAAGGCAATTCAGTTAAGGTTATTATTGTCACTGATGGTAGTGCTGCTATTAATCACTCAGATGATGATAGCCGTTTACGTTATATAAAAATTAGGCAACAAGAAAGCTGTCAAGCAGCTAAAATTTTGGGTTATGAAATTCCTGAATTTTGGGATATAGTTGACCGTACTTTAACTTATGACGAAAAGTTAGTGCAACGTTTAGGTAAATATATTCAAGTTAATAATATTACTCATATTTACGCTCCTTCATTAGCAGAAATTCATCCAGATCACAGTGCGTTAGCAAATTTAGCAGTAGAAGCTGCTCGTCGTAGTAAAGTTAAGTTAATAATGTATGAAATTGGAATTCCTTTACATCCTAATATTTTATTAGACATTACTCCTAATTTAGCACGTAAGAAGCAAGCAATGGAATGTTTTGTTTCCCAGTTAAAAATTCAGGATTATCAGCGTCATATACTTTGTTTGAATGGTTATCGTAGTTACACATTACCGCCACAAGTAACTGAAGCAGAAGCATATTATATATTTGATGACAATATTACTATCCAACCTTGGCAATTATTCGGTCAAACTCAATTAACTTTTTCAGCATTAACTCAAGAATTAGCAACAGTTTATAAAAGTCGCTCTTGGCGTTTAACTGCTCAGGGCCACCGCATTAAAATTATAATCCAAACACGAGTTTAGCCCTGTAATCATCACTCCAAATAGCCTTACGGCGTT
>DAOUSR010000102.1 GCA_030627125.1 Thioploca sp. | reverse complement strand
TGTAACTACGATGTTTTGTAGCCCTAATTATTGGCTCTACTCTTTACTGGCAGTAGAGTTTCTAACTAAACGTGTCGCACTACATGTTTACTGTATACGGCTTACGAGTTCATTTCAGCTAATTATTTAATTATGAAATTTTTATTTGATAGCTAATTTATTGTTATATCATGGATATTATTACTTTGATGTAGCCCTCCCGATAGGTCGGGTGCAAGGGCAAGTTAGAATCAATTTTACTCTGACCTCAATTATTCAATGGAAGGACATGCGGTCAGTTTGGACAATCTTGTTAAACATTTCTTTCAATTTTAGGTTTCCACTTGCATACCCTACATCCATAACCTCGTCTCAACTGTCCCCATGCCTGTTCGCTTGAAACTCTATTTCCGTTCTTAAAATAGTTTAGTTTGGATTTGCAACTTGGGCATTTAACCAACTCATAGAAATAATATTTTTCAAACCACCTAAAAATAAAGTTAATTGTAATACCGATTGGAAATAGGATTACTAAACATTTGTTGCCTAAAGATGAACCGACTATTGCAATAAGTGCAGTAATGAACATTATGATAGTTCCTGCCACATCAAGATGTTGTAGCCATCCAATTCCCATGTATCTTAGTACTGTGTTGTCATCCATTTAATGCATAACACCTAAGTTAATTAATATCCCTGTTTATTTGTAAGCTTTGGGACAAATTTGAAGAATACCTGAAAATTTCTACTTCAGTACTTATGTTAAGCGGCATTAGACATGGATGTAAAGTGTCCGCTTCAACGCTATCCTGAGTGTAACCCGACCATAGCGACTTGGAGAAGCGTAGCTAAGGGTAAAACGTTTCATGAGGATAAAATACCATACTAATCCTACTTAATTTTTAAGTCAAGCCAAAGATTCTAAAATATAAAATCAATATACAAACCCTAAAAACAATCACAATATGATAATAATCATAGCTATAAAACCAATTGCCGCCGCTACTTTACCAACCTGTTCCGCCGTTCCCCACCATTCCTCCCGCTCCTGCTCCTCCTTATGAATCCACAAAGCCGTCATTTCCTCAAAATTAAACTCCAAATTTAGATCAAGTTGACGAGCTTGCCGAAATTTCAAAGTAGCGGCCTCAATATCACCCCCCCGAGCTAACTGTTCACCCTGCTTAATTAACAATTCAGCCACCGCTTTAATTTCAGGAGCTTGTAACTGTGGGTCAAGTTGCAAAGCTTGCTGAAATTTCCTAACCGCAACTTCAATCGCCCCATGCTGAACCAATGCCGTACCTTCTTTTACCCGCAATTTAGCAACCAATTTACCGACTTTAATTTCCGGGTTAAAATCCAACCGTTGATTTAACGTTCTAGCTTCCCTAAATTTTTCTATCGCAGCTTCACTATCACCAATTGCCGCTAACTGCTCTCCTTCCTGCAATCGCACTTGAGCCATTGTATCAGTAGCCAACTGACGGGGGTAAAAAGTCAATTGAGGGTCTAATAAACGAGCCTCTTTAAATTTTATGACAGCAGCTTCAATATCCTGCTCTGCCAGCTCCTTGCCTTGCTGTACTAACAATTGAGCAAACTTTTTTATTTTAGGAGCTATTAACTTATCATCCAACTCCATTGCTACCTTAAATTTTTCCTTAGCAGCTTCAATCTTACCACTGTCGGCTAATAATTCCCCCTCTTTAGCTCGCAGATGAGCCAGAGCCTTACGCTGCGGATTAAAATTTAACCGTGAATCAAATGCTATTGCGGCCTTAAACTGTTCGATTGCCTGCTTAATCTTACCGTCTCTAGCGAGCTGTCTACCCGTATTAATTAATTCCTGAGCAATCATTTGAATTTCATTGGTAAATTCCAATTGCGCATCCAAACTAACAGCTTGTTTAAATTTAGCGACCGCAGCCTCAATATTGTGTTCCTGAGCTAATTTAGTGCCTTCGTACATACGTTTCTGAGCGATAGCCTTGTTTTCTGGATTAAAATTTAATTGCGAATCTAAAACTAGTGCATCTTTAAATTTCTCAATTGCTTGTTCTAACTTGCCATTTCTAGCTAATTTTTCACCTTCTTGCAATAAAAGTTGGGCATTAGCTTTATCTTTCGGAATAAATTGTAATTGGAAATCCAACATTCGAGCCGTTGCAAAATTCTCAATAGCGGCTTTGAAATCACCGTTTTGAGCTAATATTTCACCTTGCTGCATTTGAATTTGAGCAACCGCTTTATCCTTCGGCTCGAAGTTCAACTGGGTATCGAATTCCAAGGCTGCTTTGAACTTAGTGATGGCATTATCAATATCGCCTTCTCTAGCCAAATATTTGCCTTGCTCTATCAATACCACCGCATTCATTTTATTTTCTGGATTAAAATCCAAATTCGGTTCAAAAGTGAGAGCTTCGGCAAATTTTGCTATAGATTCATCAATAACCCCTTGTTTGGCCAGCTTTTCTCCCTGATGCACTAATAAGTTAGCGATAATTTGATGACTGTTAAAACGACTATCTATTGCTTGAGCTTGCTTGAATTTAGTTATTGAGGTTGCAATATTTTCAGCAGCTAAGGCTTGATTAATCAAATTATTCGCAAATATTTGCCGACTCTTATCTTCCGGTTCAAACTTGTAACAAGGAGCTAATTTTTTAACTTGAGTAAATGCGGTTATAGCCGCTTCCAAATCATGCTTGGCTAATTCTTCAGCTTGAGTTAACAAAATCTGACTCTCCGTTAGCGGTAATGAGAATTTTTGCCGTTGCTCGATTGTCAAACAAGTTGGAACTATTTTATTAGCATAATCAATTAATTCCTGCACCGAAAAGACCCTCCATAACCGAGCCGTTTTATCATCCGAAGCAGTGATAATAAATTTTCCATCCGGGCTAAAATTAGCGTAATTAACTTCATCCTCATGTCCAAACAATATATTGAAAAGTTTGCCATTTTTCCATATTCTAACAGTATTATCATCCGAAGCAGTGACAATAAATTGGCCGTCTGGACTGAAAGCAACATAATTTATTTCGTCTTTATGACCTCGCAAAACTTTAAATAATTTACCAGTTTTGGTGATCCATAACCGAGCAGTGTTATCATCCGACGCAGTAACAACAAATTTGCCATCAGGACTAAAAGCGGCATGATTCACCTTATCTCTATGGCCTTTTAACACTTTGAATAATTTACCATTTTTATACCACAAGCGAGCAGTTTTATCATCGGAAACGGTGATGATTAATTTTCCGTCAGGACTGAATTCAACTTGATTAACGGTATTTTTATGGCCTTTTAAAACTCGTAAAAGTTCACCAGTATCGGCATCCCATAACCGAGCGGTTTTATCGGCAGAAACGGTTGCGATAATTTTACTATTAGGACTAAAACTGGCTTGTAAAACTTTATTTTTATGGCCAGACAGAATTATAAGAGATTTATTGGTATAATAATTCCATAATGAAAGCGGATTCCAGTTAAAATTTTGCCATAAATAAGTAGTCTCTTCATCTGAAGCCATTACCAATTTAGAATGATCCGGACTTAAAGCAATATAATTAACTTCATCTATATGTTTTGCAATAATTTTAAAAGATTTATCAGCAGTCCAAATGCGAGTAGTTTTATCATCCGAAGCAGTAATGATTTGCGAACCACTAAACAGAGCTTGATTAACTCCATTTTCATGCCCAATTAATATCTTTAATAGTTTACCGCTTGCAGTATCCCACACCCGAGCAGTATTATCATCGGAAGCTGTCACTACCTGCGTGCCGTCCGCACTAAAATCAGCATTCAAAACTCTGGACTTATGGCCAGCTAAGATTTTGAAATTATTCCTATTTGCCACTTGCCACAGCCGCATTACCCCATCATCAGCAACGGTAGCCACAAATTTACTATCCGGACTAAAAGCTGCATGATTAACTTTGGCTGTATGTCCAGCTAAAATACTAATTCGTTTGCCAGTTTCCGTTTCCCATAAACTAGCAGTGTGATCTTCCGAAGTGAGAATAATGAATTTCCCAGAAGGGCTAAAGGTTGCAAAAGTAAGAGCTTGCTTGTGTCCAGACAATATTTTCCGCAATTTACCAGCTTCCCATAAATTAGCAGTTTTATCCTTGGAAGCGGTGATGATAAAATGTCCATCGGGACTAAAAGCCGCATTTAACACGTTATCATTGTGACCCCTAAATACCGCAATAGATTCACCAGTCTCAACATTCCACACCCGAGCAGTATTATCATTTGCAGCTGTCACTATAGTTTTACCATCTGGGCTAAAGCTGGCATGATTAATTTTATCAGTATGACCAGTAAGGATATGGATTAGCTTGCCAGTATGACTGCTCCATAATCTAGCGGTATTATCATCAGAAACTGTCACTACAATATCGGGACTAAAAGCAGCATAATTTATAGTTTTTTCATGACCAATCAATAAGTTGACTAATTCGCCATTTTGCCATATCCGAGCATCTTCTGCTACAGTAATCACTTGGTTAGTAAATGGGCTGAAAGCTACATGATTAATACCTTTTTGATGGCCGTACAATATTTTTATCAGTTGGCCAGTCTCCACGTTCCATAACCGAGCGGCGTTGTCATTTGCTATACTAGTGATCAGTTGCGAACTGTCAGGACTGAAAGCAATAGAAGGCAGATTGGAAAAAACCTGCTGACCTTGCAAAACGTTTAGCAAAATACCATTAGCATTCCACAAACGAACTTGGCCATTTGTGCTGGCAGTCGCTATCCGCAAACCATCTGGACTAAAATCTACCCGATGAATTGGCTGTTCATCTCCATAGATAATTTTATATTCACGTTGTTTTAAAATTGCTTCATATAACTTTTTTTCTGCTGCAAAAGTATAAGGTCGATCTGGAGCAAACGTATATTTAGGTAAGGCTTCTAAAGTAAATAACATTCCATTAGTTGTATGACCTTTGCTGATTTCTTTATGAGCTAATTTAATCAGGGATAATGATTGTTTCTGCTTAAGAATATCGTTAGCATCAACAAATTTATGGGGTTGTTTGAATACAAAATCGCCCTTGCTATTGGAATCGAGCAACTTGTATTGCAAAGTTTGTAGCATATCGCTAACTAAATTACTGATCGTGAAAATAGTTTTTCCTTCCTGATTGTTCAATGCTGCTAATAGATTTTGAGCCAAGATTGAATGCCTATCATTACCAAGTACTGGTTTATCATTATTGCTCTCCAACAATATTCGAGATTTATTAATGGCCAGTTTTAAAAGCTCAACTTTGCTATCAGTCAACATGTATTTGGGTAGCTTGTCCAGCAATTTTTGTACAACTTTTTGATCTTTAAGCAACCATTCTTTCTTTTTGTAATACTGAGTTAACGGACTAGAATAAAAGCTATCAGATACAATTAAAACGTTCTGCATACTATCATTTTCAATCAATAATTCTTGGGTAATAATATTAGTTTTTAACCAATTTTTCGGCTCAGTACGTTCAGCATCTGCTGGTAACCAGTAACTTTGGCCATCTGCATCTCTATGACTGCGTCCGGCATAATAAATCAACAGATTATCATTTACCGTTAATTTAGCCTTTAATCGTTTGAATGTAGTGACTATTTCTTTATAAGAGGCATTGATTAACAGTTGGTTATTAAACCCATATTTGCTGTTTAAAACTTCGTCAATCATCTTGGCATCATTGATAGCAGTAGTTAATCTAGGCCAATTTTGATAATTATTTATACCGATAATTAAACCATAATACCTACCCAAATTTTTATCAATAGTATAATTCCAATATTTTTCACAGGTTTGGAGTTGATCTAGAGTATCTTGATGCCATTTATTAACATCAGTTTTAATCTGTAATATGGAAGACCTATATTGGGTTAATTTATCATTACCAGCAACTAAAGATTCATTGATTAAAGTTTTAAAGGCTTGGATTAAAGTATTTTTAACTAGTTTTAAGTCGGTAGAATGCCTAATTTGCTTGAGTATTTCTGGATAATCTGTTAAATTATCACAAGTTTTCACCGAAGTTCCAGTTGCAAATGCTGGTAACATTGCTAATAATAAGATAATTTTTAAAATTAAATGTTGCATAATATTAAGTTATATTTAGTTATGGAACTCAAAATAAATTTTGGATTCAATATTTTAGGGAAGCTAACATCAATGATTAGATATATATTGCTTGGATTGATTATAAGTGGTTGTGGAAGTAACGACGGTGTAATTTCTAAACAAGCTGCTCAAATTGCGGAGCTGGCTGTGGTTGAAGTTGATAATGCTAAAGATGTAAATTCGGTAATGGAAGCGGCTGAAACAACTATTAAAGCTCTCAATAAGCTTTCCGATGCCATTATATTAGAATCTGATCTTAATACTGTTATTCCTGCTCAAGAAAAGTTTGAAATAGCAAGGTTTAAAACAGTGCAGAGACTACATACTTTCCTTAATCCAGATAGTAATAATTGTAAAAGTGTTTTGAATATATTACTTAAATTGGATACAAAAGTAAAGAGTTATGCTTGTGAAACAGATAAATCGGCAACAGAAATATTAGGTTGTCATCCAGCGGCAAATGAAACTTGTGAGTGTACCAGAAATTCAGGTGGCACTTGTCCGAACAATAAGGAGTGTATTCTATTGCCAAGTGGAGTTTGTCAGTGCGATAAGTGTTATGTTAGCTAAATAATTGGTAACTACCTACTATACCTATGTCAATTTATTTATGTTATTTATTGGTATAGAATCAGATTATGAATCTTACAAATAATTTTAATAAGCTATATCATTATGATTTATAAACGTAAAAAATTAATATAGGTATGGTATGTAGTTACAGAAAATATAAATTTAGCCTGAAACGAGTCTTTTTACCAACCATATTTATTGATATATTTAGGTATATTTGTTAATATTATTTTGTAAAATGGCTTATATAAAATAAGATTTTGTACACTCTACCTGATTTTAAAATAGGAAAAACATGATTAAAATAACCGAATTTGCAATATACGGCCTTTACGGTCATAGAGATATAATTATTCCAATTAGAGATAACAAGCTTATTCTAGTTGGGGTAAAATTACCTCAAATTGTTAGAAAAACTTGATTATCAAGAAAAAGGAAAATTATATTAATGACTAAACAATCATCAGCAGAAAAATCAGAAAAACGGGCTTTGTTAGCCCAGTTGTTGCAAAAAAAACAGCCCTACAGCTATCCTTTATCTTATGGACAGCAAGCTCTTTGGTTTATTTATCAAAATGCACCTGATAGTCCAGCTTACAATATGGCTTGGTCTGTAGAACTGCAAGGCAATTTAAAGTTAACAGCATTACAAACAGCGTTACAAGCTCTTGTAAATCGCCATTCGATCTTACGAACCACTATTGAGCTTGTAGATGGGGAACCGGTGCAGACAGTACAACCCGCTGGTATTTTTCATTGGAATGAACATCAGGCGGGGTCAGAGCAACAGTTAGGAACTGCTCTGAAA
This sequence comes from Thioploca sp., assembly GCA_030627125.1. Classification (GTDB taxonomy): domain Bacteria; phylum Pseudomonadota; class Gammaproteobacteria; order Beggiatoales; family Beggiatoaceae; genus DRQV01. The sequence continues at coordinate 3,799 of DAOUSR010000102.1, read as the reverse complement.
ACGGCTTATGAACAGCCTTTTGATTTAACCCTGGGGCCAGTCTTACGGGCCAACCTTTTTCAGGCCGATCCACAACGGTATATCCTTCTTTTGACTATGCACCACATCTTTGGTGATGCTAGTTCTATGGATATATTGGGCAATGAATTGCTGACTTTCTATCAAGCTGAACTCAGTGGGCAAAAGCTAGTATTACCTTCCGTACTAAGTACTTACGCTGATTTTGTGCGAGCTGAAGCAGCTACGTTAAACAGTTCTGCTGGTGAAGAGTTAGTCCAATATTGGCAACACTGTTTAGGGAATGAAAGTCCTATCCTCAATTTGCCCACTGATTATCCGCGTCCAGCGGTACAAAGTTATAACGGGGCATCAATTTCATTTTCTTTGCCCGCCAAACTAAGCCAACAACTCAAACAGTTAGCCCAACAAGAAAAAAGTACCTTATTCAGTCTATTATTGACTGCGTTTCAAATCCTGCTACATCGTTACACTGGACAAACCGAGATTTGGATAGGCACGCCTACTTCAACTAGCCGTCGTCAGCCCCAATTTGCCAATATCATCGGTTATCTAGTCAATCCGGTGGTCTTGCGAGCTACCATTGACCCAGCTACCAATCTCTCATTTTGTGAGTTACTCTCCCAAAATAAACAAACCGCTTTGGAGGCTATTGAACATTCGGCCTATCCATTCCCTTTGCTGGTTAAAACCCTGCAACCCCAGCGAGATTTTAGTTATGCCCCACTATTTCAGGTTTTGCTCGATTTTCAACCAGCAGACTTTAGGCCACTTGAACCGAGTATTACGGGCTTAACTGTTTCAGCTCTAGAGTTTACACAAATGAAAGGTCAGTTTGATTTAACGCTTAATATTAGTGAAGATGAGCAGTTGAGAGGTCAGTTTAAATACAACCTGGATTTATTTAAGTCCGAAACGATTGAACGCCTAGCCGACCATTTTGAAATACTGCTCGATGCCATTGTTGACAATCCCGTGCAATCTATCAACGACTTGCCGATGTTGACTAAAAAAGAAATCCAGCAATTGCAAGCTTGGAACGAAACGGCAACGGATTATCCAACTGATAAAACCATTATTGATTTGTTTGAACAACAAGTTTTAAAGACGCCTGATAACATTGCAGTGGTTTTTGAAGATCAGTCTATGAGTTATTGGCAACTCAACGAAAAAGCTAATCAATTAGCGCACTATTTACTGGAACTGAGGACGGATTCTGGTAAAGTTTTATTATCAAACAATCCATTAATAGCGATTGGTATGGAACGTTCATTAGAAATGGTTATTGGTTTATTGGGGATTCTCAAAGCCGGCGGTGCTTATGTACCGATTGATCCTAGTTATCCACCAACCCGTATTCGTTATATGTTGGAAGATAGTGCCGCACTGCTGACTCAAAGCCATTTGAAGGCACAGTTGTTAGATGATTTAGAAATTGATTGTGTCGTAGTGTGTTTGGATGAAGCGGACTTTGCTAACCAACCAACTAAGAATCCGGCTATAAACAGCCAGGCTACGGATTTGGCTTACGTTATTTATACGTCCGGTTCGACTGGGGAGCCAAAAGGCACAATGAATGCTCATACCGGAATAGTGAATCGTTTGTTGTGGATGCAGGATACTTATCAGCTCACTGGTGGGGATCGTATCTTACAAAAAACGCCTTTCAGCTTTGATGTTTCGGTGTGGGAATTTTTCTGGCCATTATTGACTGGTGCCGGTTTAGTGGTCGCTAAACCAGAAGGGCACAAAGACCCAGCTTATTTGCTGTCGATGATTGCCACACATAAAGTGACCATGTTACATTTTGTGCCTTCAATGCTACCGGCATTCATAAGCCATGCCGATGTCAATACTTTAGCAAGCCTGAAACGAGTAATATGCAGCGGTGAAGCATTATCTTTTGAACTCATACAACAATTTTTTGCCAAATTCGCTGACCTGAAAATTGAATTGCACAATCTATACGGACCAACAGAAGCAGCAGTGGATGTGAGCCACTGGCCATGTCGAATTCTAGATACACACACTTCGGTTCCAATCGGAAAACCGGTTGCCAATACGCGGCTTTATGTTTTAGATGCAAACAACCATATTATGCCAATTGGTGTCCAGGGTGAATTATGTATTGGTGGGATTCAAGTTGGGTGTGGCTACCTCAATCGCCCCGAACTCACCGCCGAAAAATTTATTGAAGTCGAATTATTCGGCCAAACTGAGCGCGTTTACAAAACCGGCGATTTGGCTAGGTGGCAACCAGATGGTAATCTCGAATATCTAGGACGTATCGACAACCAAGTCAAACTACGTGGTTTCCGTATCGAATTGGGCGAAATTGAGTCGGCTTTATTACAAATTGCTGATATCAAAGAAAGTGTCGTCGTTATCCGAAAAACTGACTCGGATCAAAAACAATTAGTTGCTTATGTAGTTATGGCAAAACCGGATGCTCTAGAAGAGGACAAACTCAAGTTCAAAGAGGAGCTTCAACAAAAACTGCCAGATTATATGATTCCTGCCTTTTTTGTGTTTATTGATGCTCTCCCATTAACGCCGAATGGCAAAATTGACAGCAAAGCATTGCCGGAACCGTTAATTAGAACAATTAGTTATGTGTATCCACGCGATGCCATAGAATTAGGTTTGGCTAAAATATGGGAAAAGTTATTCGGTATTTCTCCGATAAGTGTGCTGGACAACTTTTTTGATATCGGTGGTGACTCGTTGCTCGCAATACGACTATTTGCCAACATCAAGCAAGAATTTGGCATCACCGTTCCGCTTCATACCATATTTCAGAATAGAACAGTAGAGCAACTTGCCGGTGTTCTACGCCAGGATTCGATACCATCAGCATGGTCTCCCATAGTCTGTTTGCAACCCCAAGGCGATAAATCTCCGATGTTCTTCATTCATGCTTCTGGTGGCTCGGCGTTCGAACATTTGGAGATGGCTAAGTTCATGGGAACCGAACGACCATTTTATGCCATACAACCTAGGGGTATCGAACCGGGCGAGTCATTTCATGCCAGCATTGAAGAAATGGCTGCTGACTACGTGGCAGCAGTGCGTAGTATACAACCAAAAGGGCCTTATTTGTTGGCTGGATGGTCCTTTGGGGGAACGGTCGGCTTTGAAATGGCACGGATATTGGAACGAGCGGGAGAAACAGTGCCACTTTTGCTTATGATTGATGCACCGGAGCCTTCGGTTGATTTCTATAAAGCAGATGATGTAGAATTTTTGCTGGATCGTCTGCCCTATTACCACGGAGTTACACTGGATGAATTAGATTTACAAAATTCTCGTGAAGCACAACTGGTGTATATGTTTAAACAGATAAAGTTGTCTGGTCTATTTACCCCAGATATTGATCAGGCTTATGCCCAAAATTGGTTCGATCTCTACAAACATCATAACATGCTTGTTGCTCCATACAAACCATCTGGCCCTATCAACGGTAAAATCATCTTTTTTAAACCATCTGAAAAAATTCCTTTTGATGTCCAAATGGGGAAACCGATACCGGCATACCGCCCATTGGCACTTGATGGCCTCGAAGTTCACGATTCCCCCGGTAATCATTTTGATATGGTTTCGCCAATCAATACCCCAGTGCTGGTCAAGAAGATGAAAGAATGTATTGATGATTTTGGGTTGTATAATTAACTTTTAATAAAACAGTTGACATATTAGACAAAAACCACAAAAATAACGTAAAATAGTAAATAATAAGTATATAAAAAAATTCTAACCATAAAACTTGACAATAAATAATTTA
>DAOUSR010000158.1 GCA_030627125.1 Thioploca sp. | reverse complement strand
CTACTCGACCATGACTCGTATGTTGTATGGCGATGGGCAGAAAATGGCTGGGGAATTGTTGCAGGTACTGTTGCTAAGTTGGTAGCAAAAACGTTAGGAGTTAACCTAACAGTAAAGGCTATTTTAATAAAAATTATTGGTCGAGTTGGTTTATTAATAAGTTCAGTAATGGATGTTATCGCAATTTCAGGTCCTGCTTATAGAGTAACAGTTCCTTCAGTTATACAAATTGCTTATATACGTCAAAAGCTTGCTTATATTGCTTACATGCACCAGAAAAATAATAAAGAGCAATATGATTATTACAAAATAATGGGATATGTTGTATTTTTAATATTATTGATTGGTGGTTCTGTATTTCTGTTTAAAAGAAGAAAATCCAAAATTAAATCTGGTTAAATTTAACAAATGTCTTAACTTATTGTTTATTTAATGGATAAAATTATGAAAAAAATATTGTTGCTTTTTACTGTTCTTATGTTTTCCTGTTCTGTGTCATTTGCAGGAAGTAATGATACTAAATCTATTGATATTCCTGAATTTGCTATTGATGTTATTGGAAAGACAATTCGTGTAGTTAGTGTTAGTGCTTGTTCAGTTGTTGGTACAATATCAAAAATTATTCCTCAAGGAAAGGTGGTCTATGGAGTTTGTAAAGGTGTAGAATTAACCAGTGATGTTATTGAATATTTTTGTCAAGATGCTGTAGATTCTCAAGAATGTAAAACTGATACTATTGCTGCTATATCTGTTGGAACTGCCATTGGAGTTGCTGTTGGAGTTGGTGGTGCTGTCTATTGGTTATTTAGTGATGATGAAGGTGAATAAACATTATATCTAATATTGTGGGTAAGATACATATTTACCAGTATGAATGCAAGATTGCTGAATACTATGCGAATGGAATTTTTCCTTCTAACCCAAAATTACAAGCTGTTTATATACAAAAATGCGAATTATAGATATAATTATGGAATACATTTGATTAGTAGTTTTTTAATCGCTCCCAAACTGGAGTTGAACACAATAGAAGTATATACTAAAAAACCAATTACCAAAACCTTGTAAACTTTAAAATAACTTATTATAATTAAATATTTAACATATATTAATCATGCAAAAATTTACCACTTTAACTGGATTAGTAGTACCATTGGATCGTTCCAATATAGACACTGATGCTATCATTCCTAAACAATTTTTGAAATCTATTCAGAGGACTGGATTTGGCCCTAACTTATTTGACGAATGGAGATATTTAGATCATGGCGAACCTGGCCAAGATTGCACTAATCGACCGTTAAATAAAGACTTTGTGCTTAATCAAGCCAGTTATCAAGGTGGAGAAATTTTATTAACTCGCCATAATTTCGGTTGTGGTTCAAGCCGAGAACATGCACCTTGGGCCTTACTTGATTACGGTTTTCGAGCTATAATAGCCTCCGGTTATGCTGATATTTTTTATAATAACTGTTTTAAAAATGGTATATTACCAATCGTGTTGGATAAACAGGAAGTTGATACGTTATTCCAAGCGGTGACAGCTACTCCTGCTTATAAACTGACGATAGATTTAGCAACCCAAACAATTACCAGTCCTAATGGTGATAAATTTTCTTTCGTTGTGGAAGAATTCAGAAAGCATTGTTTATTTAATGGCTTGGATGATATTGGTTTAACTTTGCAACATGCTGATGCAATCAAAGCTTATGAAAATCGGCAACAACAGATTACTCCTTGGTTATTTTAATAGGAATTATGAATAATGGAAGAATTACTTGAAATACGCACCGCAATAGAACAACAACGCTACAATGATGCACTTATCTATTTGGGTGAAATGGAAGAGTAGAGAAGATAAAATCCATAAAATTCGTAGTTATGTAATTATTCTATTGATTCATATTATAAAACAGCAAGCAGAACAAAGAACTACTCGCTCTTGGGATTGTTCCATTGCCAACTCACAGAAGCATTAAATTACATTTTAGAAATCATGCAAAAGGAACTTTAATGAGTAAAATAATAGCAGTATTACCCGGTGATGGTATCGGCCCTGAAATTATCGCTGAAGCAGTAAAATTATTAAATACATTAAACCAATCTCATGGGCTAGATATACAGCTAGAAGAAGGTTTAATCGGTGGTGCTGCAATTGATGTAACTGGAAAACCTTTACCAGATGCAACTTTGGAATTGGTAAAAAAATCTGATGCAGTATTATTAGGAGCGGTTGGAGGGACAAAATGGGAGCCATTACCAATAGCAATTAGACCAGAAAAAGGTTTATTAGGCTTACGTTCTGAACTGGGATTATTTGCTAACTTAAGACCAGCAATTTTGTTTCCTGAACTAGCCAATGCTTCCACATTAAAACCTGAAGTAGTGGTTGGTTTAGACATTCTGATAGTTAGAGAATTAACTGGCGGAATTTACTTTGGTAAACCTCGTGGAGTGCGTAAGTTAGATAATGGAGAACGACAAGGTTTTAACACTTTAGTTTACGACACCCATGAAATAGAACGAATTGCGAGAGTTGGGTTTGAAAGTGCAATGAAACGTCAACGGCGGTTATGCTCAGTTGATAAGGCTAATGTACTAGAAGCTACTGAATTATGGCGAGAAATAGTCATTGAAATTAGTAATGATTATCCAGAAGTAGAATTAACCCATATGTATGTTGACAATGCTGCCATGCAATTAGTTAGATTCCCTAAGCAGTTCGATGTGATGGTAACTAATAATATGTTTGGAGATATATTGTCTGATTTAGCCTCGCAATTGACCGGTTCTATCGGTATGTTGCCTTCGGCTTCACTGGATTCTAATGGTAAAGGTATGTATGAACCTATACATGGTTCGGCTCCAGATATTGCCGGACGAAATATCGCTAATCCATTGGCAACTATTTTATCAGTGGCAATGTTGTTACGTTATAGTTTGAAATTACCTGAATTAGCCGACAAAGTTGAACATGCAGTTAGTAAAGTTTTACAAGATGGTCTGCGAACTGCGGATATTCGACAAGATGGAAAAACTGTGGTGAGTACCAGAGAAATGGGTGATGCAATAGTGGCAGCTTTGAATTAATAATAATCATTGCGATGTTAGAGTTCAAAACATAGCTTTGGACTCCAACTATAAATAAATTGTTGGTTTCGTTTATAAAAAAACTTAAAGGTTTTATACAATGAATAGAGTAAAACCATTTCTTAAATGGGCAGGAGGAAAAACTCAGCTCCTAGATTCTATAAACTCTAAGTTTCCATATAATGAAGATTTTGTTTATATAGAACCATTTGTTGGAAGCGGTGCAGTTCTATTCTGGGTGTTAAATAATTATCCAAATTTGAAACAGGCCATTATAAATGATATAAATACTGACCTGATAAATTCATATAAAACAATAAAAACAGATGTTGAAAGTCTTATCATAATCTTACAACAACTGGAAAACGATTATCATAAGCTTGCAAATAATCTGGAATTAAAAAAAGTATATTACTATTCTAAAAGAACTATTTTCAATGACAGAACTTCTGATCAAGTTACCCAAGCAGCATTATTTATTTTCCTTAATAGAACTTGTTTCAATGGTTTATACCGTGTGAATAAAAACAATGGATTCAATGTACCTATTGGAAGTTATAAAAAACCTAAAATTTGTGATGCAAATAACTTGAAAACAGTAAGTAAAATCCTAGCAAAAGTAGAAATTTTAAACGAAGATTTTGAAGCTACTATTGACTATGCTACTAAAAATACTGTTTTCTATTTTGATCCACCATATAAACCGCTAAGTGAAACATCAAGCTTTAATTCCTACGCAAAAAATTCATTTGATGATAACGAGCAAATACGACTCAAACAATTTTTAGATAAATTAAATTTATTAGGATATAAGTGGATATTAAGCAATTCCGATGTGAAAAATAATAATTCAGCCAATAATTTTTTTGATGATTTATATAAAGAATATAATATTAACCGAGTTTTGGCTAAAAGAAGTATTAATTCAAATGCTTCTAAAAGAGGAGTATTGACTGAATTGTTAATTACCAATCAATAAAATATATAAATTGATGGTTTTTCCTTTGATAATTTGCCATAAATAAAGCCATTATTAAATTTAAAACTTTGAAGCTAAAAATCATAGTGGTAAAATAACTAATATATAACCATTCTCAATTAAATTTAAGAAATAAGATGAAAAAATTTGACGTTGCAGTAGTGGGAGCAACTGGTGCCGTTGGCGAAACCATGCTCTCAATTTTGGAAGAACGTGATTTTCCAATTAATAATTTATATCCTTTAGCTAGTAGTCGTTCTGCTGGTAAACGAATTCAATTCAAAGGCAAATCAGTAGTAATTGGTGATTTAGAACAGTTTGATTTTTCTAAAGCTCAAATTGGTCTTTTTTCGCCCGGAGCTTCAGTATCAGCTATTTACGCACCAAAAGCTGGTGAAGCTGGTTGTATCGTGGTGGACAATACTTCACAATTTCGACGTGATCCAGATATTCCGTTAATAGTGCCAGAAGTAAACCCTCATGCAATTGCTAATTACAAATTACGTAATATTATTGCTAATCCAAATTGTTCTACTATCCAAATGTTGGTGGCTCTAAAGCCAATCTATGATGCAGTGGGGATTGAACGCATTAATGTAGCTACTTATCAAGCAGTTTCTGGTACTGGTAAAGATGCTATTAAAGAATTGGCTACTCAAACTGCTGCATTATTGAATGTAACACCGATAACTCCAAAAGTTTATCCTAAACAAATTGCCTTTAATGTCTTGCCACAAATTGATGTTTTCATGGATAATGGTTATACCAAAGAAGAAATGAAAATGGTGTGGGAGACAAAAAAGATTTTTGAAGATGACGCTATATTGGTCAATCCAACCGCAGTTCGAGTACCAGTATTTTATGGCCATTCTGAGGCGATACATATTGAAACTAAGGAAAAAATCAGTGTCGAACTGGCTAGAACATTACTTCAAAATGCTCCCGGAGTGGTTGTAATAGATGAACGCAAAGATGCTGGTTATCCCACGGCAATTCCTGATGCTTCTGGTAAAGACCCAGTGTTTGTAGGACGGATTCGGGAAGATATTTCTCATCCACGAGGTTTGAATTTATGGGTAGTTGCCGATAATATTCGTAAAGGAGCTGCATTAAATAGTGTTCAAATTGCAGAAATTTTGGTAAAAGAGTATATTTGAGTTATACTTACAAATAATTTATAAAGTATATTCTAGAAATGATATATAACGTTATATATTTACACGTATAATTATGAATGAAGGATTTAATTGAACTCTAAACTTGAAACTATATAGTAGCTTAGAACTTAAGCATAGATTATGTTCTTCATTCATTACACCAAATAAATAATAATATGTAAAATAGTAATTACTAATTCTTAATTATCACTTTAAGGACTGACTATGCGTAAGTTTGCAATGTTTTTAATTTTAATGGGTATGACTTTAAACACCTATGCTTTAGGGTTAAGCCATATTCAAGTATATTCTAAACTCAATGAACCTCTAAATGCCAAAATAAATATTTTATCTATCCCTAAAGGTAAAGCTAATACTATTAAGGTGAGTTTGGCTTCGGGTAGAGCATTTAGGAGAGCTGGATTAGAACGGCCATTCATCTTAACTAAGATAAATTTTAAAGTCCAAAATATTGGCAAAACCTCCTCAGTAATCAATGTTGCTACCCAACAAGTGGTTAAAGAACCATTTCTTAATTTCTTAGTTGAAGTAAGTTGGCCTGGTGGGCGTATTTTACGTGAATATACCGTGTTATTGGATCCGCCGTTATATAAACCAGCTTCAGCTAAAAAACTAATTACTCGTGGTTCGCTAGCAGTTAAACTACCAAAATATCCACCAGTACAAGTTACTAATAAACCTAATAAAAAACCATCTAAAAAACGCTTTAAAAAACGCTTTAAAAAACGTTTATCTAAAAAACGAGTTACCCGTAAATCTACTCGTGGTGGTTCCTACACCGTTTTTAAAAATGATACTCTATCACAAATTGCTCAACGTACTCGCCCTAATAATATATCTTTAAGCAAGCAGATGCGTAAAATTTATCAAGCTAATCCCAGAGCTTTTATCAATGGAAATAAGAATATGATAAAAAGCGGCAAGGTATTAAAAATACCTGATTGGAATGGTAAACTTACTCAAAAAGAAGTTGATCAAATTGCACAAAATAGTCAACGTGATACTAAAATGACGACTAAAAATACTCCAAAAGCACCTGAGAGTTCATTAGTCAAAAAAAGTATATCTGCCAAAAAAATAATCACATCATCTCCCAGATTGGTGCTTTCAACTCCTAAATCGAAGTCGGACAAAAATGGTACAGAAACTAAGGAATTTAAAAAATTACGCCAAGAAGTTATAACTTTAACCGAAAAAAATTCTTCTATTGAATCTGAAAATAAAGCTTTGAAAGAAGATATAACTGCAACTAAAAGTTTAGTCTCTAATATGAAACAGCAATTAGATGAAATGAATAATATGTTGTTGGCTTTCAAAAGTGAAGGATTTGCTAAATTACAGTCTCAATTAGCTAAACAAGCAAAAGAAAATAAACGTCTAAAAGAACAGATGGTTAAATTAAAAGCAGTTCCAAAGGAAATAGATTCTGATAAAAAACTAACTTTTAAACCTACCGCTAGACTACCTTCTCTTGGAGAAAATACTGAAAATTCTTCTGAAATAGAGATTGATAAAGTACTAAGTAAACCTTCTGATAATATTGAATTAGAAGGAGTTGCTGAAAATTCGGAAATTAAAACATTTAGTTCTGAACTTGATTCGTCTAAAACTATTGTAAACCAAGAAACTATTGAAAGTGGTAAAACTATTCGAGTCAGAGATTCAGAACTTGAAGAACCAGATTTTATGGCTAGTGCTGATGAGTTAGTAAAAAATATTCCTGGTGGCTGGCTAACTATAATAGCTATTCTTGGCGGAATTATTTTGTTGATTCTTATTATAATTATTGCAAAGAAACCTAAATCTAATGAACCTGCTGAATGGAAAAAAATCAAATTATCAGATGAAGAAATAGAGGAAGAATTAACTCGTTTAGAAGAAGAAGGTAGAACAAGTAGCATATCTGAACCAAATATTTTGGATGATATTAAACAAACTACTGATGGTGAAGACACAGAAACTAAATTTGAGGTTGATCCTAAATTTGATAGTGAATTGCGTGAAGAAGTTGATCAATATATGGTTGCTGAAAAATATGCTTTAGCTGAAGATTTAGTAGAATCTGCTATTAAAAAATATCCACATCATCATAAGTATCGTTTGGAATTACTCGAAATTCATGCTGCTGCTAAAGAACTTGATAAGTTTGAAAAACAAGCTCAAATTTTGCATGATGAAGTAGATGGAAAAGGTCCTTTGTGGGATGAAACTTTGGAACTTTGGAACTATTTGTCACCTAATAAAGAACTATCTATAGATAATTCGGATAATGATAACGTAAAAATGGCTGTTGCTGGGGCTGCTGGGCTTGCTGTTGGAGCTGGAGTGGCAGCAGTTGCATTGAGCGGTGATGATGAGCTTGATTTAAGTGATGAAGATTCAGAGTTTGATATTACTAGTGATATAGATGGAGAAGAAGCATTAGATTTAGGTGATGATCTTTCTCTTAATTTAGATGATTCGGAAGAAGAATTAGATTTAAGTTCTGGAGATGAGGAACTTGATTTAGGAGATGAAATTCATTTAGATGAAGAAGATTCTATTGAGCTAGATAGTGATGATGGTTTAGATTTAGGTGATGATGATGAATTAGATATGTCTTTTGAGGATTTAGATAATGAAGATTCATCAGAAGAATTATCGTTAGAGGATGATGACCTTTCTTTAGATAGCTTAGATGATAGTGAAGAATTATCGTTAGAGGATGATGACCTTT
>DAOUSR010000024.1 GCA_030627125.1 Thioploca sp. | reverse complement strand
GGAAAAACAGAGGCTGTTGAAGAAATTTCTGATGATGCAAAAGACAACATTGCTGAGAAAGCAGAGACTGAAGAACAAGCCGAGTCAAATTCATATTTAGATTCGTTAAAAAATACCATTGCTGAAAAAGCAGAAGCTGTTAAAGAATTTGCCGTTAATGCAAAAAACAACATTGTTGGAAAAACAGAGGTTATTGAAGAAATTTCTGGTGATGCAAAAGATAGTATTTCTGAAAAAACAGAAGTTGTTAAAGAGTTTGCTGGTGACGCAAAAGATAGCATTGTTGAAAAAACAGGAGATGTTAAAGAATTTGCCGTTGATGCAAAAGACAGCATTGCTGAATAATGCAACCAGTTTATTAACTGATACCAATTAAATAACTGGCATTCAAAATATTTGTTAAGTTTGGTCGGTTCAATGAAATGAAACCGACCATTTAATATTTTTTATTTTATATCATAATGCTCGGTTACTCTTTTGCTTCACCGACTTTACCATGTCTTTTATTTCGATAATGGAAGATTTTTATAAACGATTTAAGTATAAGATGCTTAAAAGAGTTTTTTGATTGGCATTAAAATTGATATGTTATTTTAAAGATGTATTAAATACTATATTGATTAATATATAAAAATAATATAGCTAATATATCTGATGATAAGTAGTTATCCTTAAAATAAAGATTACTAAAATTAAAAAAATAATGTCAAATAAAAAAGTATTTGTAATGATGCCTTTCTTAGATGAATTAAATGAAGTCTATGACTATTTAATTAAAGAATCTTTGGAAAAAGAAGGTTATTCAGTATTTAGGGTAAATTAGCAAATGAACTGATACCTGAAATAACTGAATCAAGTGAAAAAATTAATTCGAGGAAGTATAATGCAAAACAGCAAAGGAATATAATAAAAGAACTAGCAAAGCATATGCAGGATTATGGAGCATTCGTCAAACCACGTAATAGTGAATACCGCTCTTTATTATCTAATATAGAAAATAGCTTGGAATATCTACTTGGAGGCAACTTAAAAATAGGGGATGATGAAGAATCACAAAAAGAGCTAACAATTTTTTAAGTACATTTGAAACAGTAGAAAGCCAAGCTTATGAAGGTAGACAATCTTTCAAAGCTTTAATTGATGTCCAAGAAACATTACCTAAATTAGAGAAAAATTTTAATAGTGCAAATGTATATATGATGATGGAAATAAAAGAGTTCATCAACAACATAGACAAAACAATTTCAGTGATTTCAAGAGCTAGAAATTTGGGTAAAGAATTAATTACTAATATAAAAAGTTAGGTAAGATGTGCAACACAATTCAACGTTTCCCACCATTTTACCTCATTATTTTATCGATAATCCAACTTAACAACACTCATCCTCAATCATTACAATCAATCAATGCTTTTACATCTTCCAACGTAACAGCATTGTATAAACTAGTTCTTAAACCTTTTTGGCTTCAATGGCCAGCAACATTGTGCTTTTTTGATACTAGTAAGAGCATATATCTGATTCTGTCCAACACACTATTTGATAACGCTCTAGGACTGGGATAAAAATTATTTACAATTAAAGCTTTCTTACGATAATTTACCAACTGAGGCTTTGCCAGTATTACATAAAATTGCTGCAGAAGATGCTCAAGCCTTTTTACAACGCTAAACTACCACCTACCGGAAGTTCTAATATTTTGTACTCCAGCTTGCAAAATAAATTTTGCATTCCTTTAATAGTAATATCAATTATTTGCGGAATAGAATCATATTTTTCGTTATTTTTGTAACCAATATTCGGAAACATCAACAACTCTTGCAATACCAGCTAATGGAATTTTTTCTAACATTGTCAATGAATTCTTCTTGGGAAATACAATTGATTGGTTCTAATACAAATTGCCTGTTACAATCTTTACAAGCGCACTTGCCATTGTGAATACTTCCATATGATATTCTCTGAGTTACATGTTGGACATTTCATATGCCCGAGATATTTGACCTTATATTACACATCACTACTTTGTTTAGGACTACCGTAATATTAAATACTTACAATACCTGATTTTACCTATTTTAATACTGTCCGAACCATTGATTTAAACGGTTTTATAAAATTATTGCCTTTGTCAATGGTGAGTCATAATATAGGAAGTAATGAGTTTGAAATTACATCGGTTTAATGCAACCTATACGATTACTTTCTCATTGCATCTTACAAAGTATATGTTAGAATGACTAATGATTTTGATAGTTTTCAATTATTAATTACGTATGTAAAACCTATTATATAGCATTTTCCAATTGAATATATTATATCAATGCAAATTAAGAACTTGATATTTATATCGAATTTAATTCAGAATTGCTATAATCCGAACAAACATTCTATAACAACTTAAAATTGGAGAGAATATATGAATAATTTAGCTAAATTAACACTTTTTCTGTTATTTTTTAGCCATATTACACTAGGAAATACTATTTGGGATGGCAAAATTGGGAATTTAAGCATATCTTGGACTACAGAAGACATTGTTGTAGTTAAAGATGGTAACCAAATATTTTCTGCACAAGAATTAGCTAAACAAGATTTTGAAGCTGATTTTATGGCAGATAATTCTTTACGCAATAATAATTGTAATTATAAACGTGAATTTGTTCTATTATCTGTAGTAGGTAAAATTGTCAATTTTCAGGAAACTGAATATATAAATTGCGATTCTACTCCTCATCCTACAGTTACAATTAAATTTATTGCTAGAAATTTTGCTTCTGGTGATAAAGTCAAACTTACCGATTTTTTTGCTGAAGCTGATTTAGTTACAGCACTAAAAAATGACAACTTAATTAAAGCTGCTATCACAAAAACTGATCCTGAAGTTTCTGCAACCAGAATATCTGAATTGGTTGATAAATTACACAATATTAAGGCAATACCTAATTTAAATCAAGTAATGTTGAACGGATTATATAACGCTCTGGAATGGTCTGAAATTACGGTTAAAGGCTGTGGTTATCGTCTAGCAAAAGATTATTTAACCCAGTTTGCCTTTCACCATCTTAATCAAGACCAAGTAGCAATTCGTCTTAATTTATTGCCAAATTCTATCGCTTGTCAGACTAAAAATCTCCAATTAGGTTTATATTTACCTATACCTACTAACATTGAAACAGCATTAAGGCAAGCTAATAATAGAGAGGTTGGATTTTTAATGGATAAAGCTAATAAAGGCCAAACCAAAGTAGCTTTTACAACAGCAAATTATTCAAAAAAACCGGTAGCACCAACACTGGTTAAAACTAAATCTTTCAATCCACAAATTGAAAAATCAGCAGACGTTTCGAATGCTAAAAAAATTATATTTACTGTGCGGTCTGGTCATACTTTATATAGTATTGCGAGACGATTTCATTGTACTACGACTGAAATAATTAATTGGAATAATTTACAACGTCCATATAAAATATATGTTGACCAAAAATTAACAATTTTAACCGATAAAATTCGACAATATAAGATTGTAACTGCATCTGGAGTCAATGTACGTTCTAGTCCAAAACTGCAAAAAAATGTTGTTGGAATGTTGCAATTTGGTAAGGTTGTGAAACAAATAGCTCGCACTAAAAATCCAGAAAAAGTTGGTAGATTCTATAATTATTGGTATAAAATCGAAACTGCAACTGGTGAAAAAAGTTGGATTTTTGGCCAGTATTTATCTAAATTTATCCCTCTAAAACCAGAAGCAAAAGCTAAATTTTATTTTCAAATAGCTAAGAAACGAGTAAAAAAACAGTTAGATTTAACTAATCAAATAAAATTAGTAGATTTTTTTACAACTATTAAGGATGATATTCAGGTATCACCTAAAAGGTCGGTTAAGTTAGCGATATGGCATTTACATTCATTGGCCAAGCTAGTTACCATGAGTAAAGACAAGTCTGTAGACCAAGCTTTGGATAAAGTAGCTAAATTTATTCAATCAGCCCAACAATCACAAGACGATAATTTACTTAAAGAACTTAATAAGTTGAGAGCAATTGTTGATAAAACCAAACATCTGAAAAAAGCTAGTGTGATCGAGCAAATAGATAAATTGCTGGAATCAAGTAAATAATTTGCATGGATGGTTCCAAAATTTTAGCTTGGGCAAAATTACTTTAGATTTTTACCAGTAATTTACGTTACAATGTTGTCAGAATTGAGATTAATAAGGCTAGATATTATAATATATTTCTCCAATTTTATAAATCTTAATTTTGATAATTATTGTTATTTTACAAATAATTGAAGAATTAAATATGACTACACCAACCACACCGACCCCTACTGAAATTAATTTCCATAAAAAATCTGGGATTTTAAAAATTGGTTTTGATACTAATGAAAATTTTGAACTAACTTGTGAATATTTACGAGTTTTTTCACCATCTGCTGAAGTGCGAGGCCATGCTCCGGGTGAAGAAGTTTTACAAATTGGCAAGGCGGATGTAAAAATCGACAGTATTGAACCAGTTGGTAATTATGCTATTCAATTGTATTATGATGATGGACATGATAGTGGAATTTATTCTTGGGATTGGTTATATTACATCGCCAAAAACCAAGAACAATTATGGCAAAAATATCTGCATGATTTAGAAGAAGCTGGACAAAAACGTTCTCCTAGTGTAAGTTTAGACTAAAGTGTGGTGCTATAGCACCTTTGCTCAGTCTAGGTCGGGTTATTAATAACCCGACTTACCTCTAGCGTATCAATACCCATGTTAAATTTCATCCTTAACAATCTTTCCGCACAAACAAGAAAAAGAAGAAAGCAATTACCAACATTAGCAAAAAATTAAATATTGACTCTATTTTAGAAGGATTCAAAGGATTAGACAGCGGTTTAGTTTGTTGATTTAAAATATTTGCTGCTGGAATCGCCGGGTCTAATTTCTCTACCATACTGAGTTCTTTATTTAACTGTAAAATTAATGAATCAGACAATGGTTGTACATCAGCAGAAATTACCGTTGCTGGCCCTCTATCACCAATAATAGTATCAATTGGAGTTGGGCCGGCCAATACCATTTGGGTACTAACTGTTTCAATAATATTCTGCTGCTGTTCATAAGTATTCATAGGAATCCTTGCCAACCGGAAAAATGGGAAGCGAATTAAATGATTACTATCTTTCCAACTATTTAGAGGCAACAATTTAAAAATTCCCTGATTCATCATTAATACCAATTCTTCATGACCAGTAGGAACCATTAAAAATAAAGCATCTAATTTATGCTCTTTTAAGGCTTGCACCTGTTTTGATAAATCATTGTTATATATTAGTTTTATATTATTTAGTAATTCTAAGGAAGTAAATATCATTTCCGCACTACGGGCTGATGCTCCATTTTTTGCTTCAACTCCTAATTTTTTAATATCGGTTAGCGTATTTATATCACTATTTTGTAAGGTAACAATATGAGCCATTCGGTTTCCTATTACTCCAACCGCTTCAACTGTTTTATTTGATATGGGTAAAAATTCATCAGTTAAAGTAAAAAAAGCTTCTGCACTTAAAATCCCTAACCGAGCCTCACCAGTTTGAATAGTTTCTAATGGATTAGCGGTTTGCAACACATTGACTCGCCGCCCAGGAAATGTTTTACGAACTGCTCGTAACGCCTTACTAATACTACCACTGACATCGTTTAATAATCCAGCCCCAATAGTTAATTCTTCTGATTTAGCAGATTTAGTTTTCTGTTTAATTAATTGATGTTTAACTAAAAAATCTCTAGCTACCACTTGATAATCTTGACCTTCTAGTTCTACTTCTCGATTCATTTGCCGCATACTACTAGTGTCAATCAAGCCAGCTAGTTTCTTTAAAATAGGGCGTAGATTTGGATAACGCTCTAAAGTGCTGGTTCGTACTAATGGTGAAGGTTGATAGACTGGAAAAAATTCTAAATCATCTTCCAATACGGTTAAACCAAAATCCTCAATTCGGCCTTCAGTGGAAAAACCTTCTGCAACGTCAACTTTATCATCCATTAATGCTTGATAAACAATTGATTTATCATTATTTTTTATTAATGGCAACATACGACTTAAGCCATAGCGACGTTGGAGAGCAGATAACCCATCTAAAGGACGAGTAACAAATTCTGGGTCTACGGCTAATTTGATATTATTGGGTATATTAATTAAATCACTAATTTTAGTTATTTTTAGTGCTAAAGCTCGGTCTCGCCGCATGAGTAATACATAATTATTAGCAAATCCAAGCCGATCTAGCCATTCTAATCCGAAAGGTTTAAACAATTTTTTTACTTTTTTGAAAGCATCATCTCCATCATTAACCGGTGGTTGTCCTAGCATAATAAGACCAGTACCATTATATTCTACATAGATATCTAAATCACCATGTTTAATAGCTTCTAACAGAGAAAAAGTATCACCATAAGGAAAAGAACGTTTGACCACAATTTTTTCATTTTCCAGCAATTGAGCTATCATCTCTGCCAAGATAAATTGCTCAGTGAAATCTTTTGAACCTATATGTAACGGTCTGGTTTTACCACAGCTAATTATTACTACTGCTAATAGCAAATAAATGAGTAATTTTTTCATGTTTTAATCCTATATTATTATTAGTTGTAAATTATTATTGTTAAATTCTATATTTATAATAGATTGAAATATATATTTTTATGGGGTGAAAATTACTGAAAATCAAATAATTATAATGTAGGTCGGGTTAGCTTATTGAGTGTAGTGAGGTGACGTAACCCGACATTTTCCAAAACTAATCAGACCTACATGACTGCGTAACACTAGTTATTAACTATCTGTCTTACAAATTCCATAATTTCCTTGAAATCAAAATAGATGAAGTAAAAAATAGGTTGTTTATTGAGTAGAATCTCAGAATATTTAATTTTTCCACAGGTTTTATTTACGTTTTTTTCGTCTAATGTAATACAATATTTTACTTCATGAACTATCTTTCCAGATTCTTTTTTTATTCCTATTAAAATATTTTCATAAAAATATTCAAATTCAACTTTATGGTCTTTTTTATTAAAATTTAAGTCAGATATATACTTTTCTGCATTTATAGAATGATATTTTTCTATTTGTTTAGCTTGAAAAAACTTTTTAACTCTTGGTGTTATAAGGTTTTCATTAATATTAGAAGCTGTTTCTTTATCAAAGGATAGATAAGGAACAAAAATACTTTCTACTTCAGTTTGTTCTTGAATCATAATTCAGCTAAATAGATTTGTTGAATTTTCATAAAATTAGCTTTAAAAACTCGTATCCCATTATTTTTTAAGTTATCAGTTAATAGATTGTCTTCTATAAAATCTCCAATATTATTACCATCATTGAATTTATAATTATCTGGATAAAAATACGGAATAACAAACTGGCTTTCTATAATGTAATCTAGATAATTTTGGTGTAGTGCAAATTCATAAGAAAGTTGTTTAATTATATCTGTTTCAATTTTTTTATTATCAGATTTGCATGAATCGGCACTGTGATATTTCCAATCTGAAATTTTAAAAAATTTTGTTTTATTGTTTTCAAGTTGTAACTTTATTATTTTTTTACCAGCATCTAATAATCTAATTGGATAATTCTTAAATTCATCATTAGCTATTAATTTAGGACCATATTTTTTATATGTTTTTTTATGATTCTCTAATAATGTTTTTAATATACCCAAGAATTCTTTAAATATTTTTTCTGACTCTTTACTTAATAAAATAACGTTTACATTAACTACCTCAGGATACCTTGTTTTTTCTTCTTTAACTTCAATGTCTTTATCAAAACTGTAGCTATCACAATATTTATGTATCAAATCTGGTCTCATCCACCTTTTTTCTCCTAGAAATTCTATAAAAAACGGATTTTCAAAACTTTTTTTACAAAAAATTTGATGTCCTCCAAATGTAGCATTAGCTACTCTTTTCCCATCCACAATAATTTTAGCATCTGCATAAACAATATTATCAAATTCTTTAAAAGCATAGGTATTACATATATCCTCCCAAATTGGCCAAAAGCTATTAATTCCCCAAAATATGCCATTCTCATGAGTATTTTCCATATCCAACTCACCATAAAGAAAAGTTTCTATAGCTTCATACAACCGCCAATAATCATCATCTTTATAAGCAGTCGTTTTATCAATATCATCTAGTATCTCTTTGAGAGAAAAAATAGTAGTTTCAAATGTTTCCTCATTAAATAAAGATTGATCATGGGTTAAATGCTGCTCTCTAAATTTATTCGCTAATTCATTAACTCGTCCATCATTAGTTTGCTCAAGTTCTTGTTGTAACTCTGACACAATGAAACAAAACAATTCAATTATATTTGCTCCTTCATATTGCAACGTTTGCCTAGCTAAATTCATTGACTCAATATAAATAATATCATCTTCAAGATAAACTGCCTTATGTAAATAATGATATATTTTTGTAAAATCAATATTATCATTCCGGCCTATTCTACGTTCAAGAACATCTAAAGCCAAATCCTGATAGGCTTCTAACATATTTTCTATAACGCTAATTTTACTATATAAAATAACATCATTACCTTCCTTATCTTTAAATTGATAAGCATTACCACTAATTTCAATATTATCTTTACCTGTTGATTTTTCACTTTGAAACTTTCCTAAGTTATCTTTCTCAAATTTTTTAAAAGTTCTATACATCCTAAAAAATAGTTGTTTAGTTTCATTAAAATCACCTTCTGGAAAATTATCAAACCCAATAGGTAAACGAAATTCAGGTTCTCCATTAGCATTTTTACGGATGCCAACAAATGGATCAGTACTATCATCAATCCGTTTATCTAACTTAAGTTCTTTAAAGTTCAGCATGATATTAATAGTTCTCTTGAATATTTTTAATAAACATATCAACTTGTTCAGCAAAATCACCAAAAGTAATTAATTTATCATTGGAGCTTTCCATGAGTTCAATTAAGGGTTTTTTATCTCTGCTGAAAACGTTATCCCAAATGAAAAACATTAACTTATTTTGGATAGTTGATTTTTCAATTATTCTATCATTTATAAACCAATAACCAACTTGTTTATCTTCTATACCACGAATATATTTATGTTTACTTTTGATAAAAATATTTAGTTGCTTAACAAATTTTTCCCATTCTTCACGATTATTAAATGCAATACCATCTGCTTTCACAGGTTTGCCATCAATTCCGATAAACTCCCAATCCCAACGTCTTTTAAAAGCACTATCCATATAATAAATAGAACTATCTGAAGTATTCATGGTTGCAATAATAGAAAGATTAGGTGGGATTTTTATAACTTGTTCTTTCAAAAAACTAATAGCAGTATTTTCAACTAATTTACATGTTGCTAATTTACGTTTTTCTACTTCTGTTAATCCTCTTGTTTCTGCATTAGTCATCCTTCCAATTCTATTATCTACTTCATTACCAAATATAAGTTCTATTAATTTATCAAATTCCATTTCAGAAATATTTATTTGATAATTTGACCAACCATTTTTTTCTTTATCAAGTAATTGAAATATATTTCCAAAAATGGCCGCAGAATTACCACGATTAATTTCATCAATTACTAAAACGACATCTTTGTTTTCATTATTTGAATTTATGAGATTTTTATAAGCCTGTGCTAAAGCTTTTAAAAAATGTCCTTCATAATAGCTATATTTAACTTTGCCATCTTTATTACTGATAGGCATAAGTTTACCTATAAAATCCCCATAAGTATATTCTGGATGAAAAACAGTTTTAATAACATTTTCAGGAGTTTCCTCAATATCTATTTCCATATCAAACAAAATAATCTCATTATCTACTCGATAACTCTTACCTGTTCCCGGACTGCCAAACAATATTTTTTGGATTGGTTGCATTTATTTTTTCCCTTAGTAGTTTTTTACAGTTTTTAATAACCGTATGTTAAAATCCTGCCACCAGCCGCCACCGAATGAATCGTAGCCGCCCAAACCTGCGAAATCCACAAACTACACAATATAATTAAAAATTTCATGATTATATTTCCTTCCAATTATTCAATTTTAAAGTATAACCTAATTTTTGAATCCGTTGATAATGTCGCATATTTCCAGTAACCAAAACCAAATCATTTTCCAAAGCAATCGCCGCAATCATTGGATCAGCACGTCCAATTGGCTGTCCAATTCGTTCCAAATCAGCATAAATTCTACCAGCTAATTCAGAACTTTTTATGTTAAGTGCCAAAACTTCTGTATCAGAAAGAGTTGATAAAAACTGTTTGATATGATTTTCACGCTGAACTTTATGAAATCCCTTAACTATTTCCAAAACTGTTATAGTAGAAATCGTATATTGTCCAAATTGTTGATAATAATTTTTTGCATGATGGATAACATTAAGGTTTTTACCTTTCAATATTTCAGACAAAATATCTGTATCCAACAATGATTTATTCATCAATACCTCTCAATGGATCGTCTGTACGACTTTGCATAATAGACTCAACCATTTCATCAATAAGTTTAGTCTCATCAACAAATAAACCTAACAACTTATCTTTTGTTGTATTTGGTTTATAAACAGATAATTCTTCATAAGGAATAACTATTACCTCAACTTCTTGAGCATGAAAGTTATCTGGTAAATCAATAATAATTTGTTGTCCTTGTACTTTTTTTATAGTTCTTAATGCTTGCATATTAAAACCCTCTCTTGCCCACCAAATGAATCGTAGCCGCCCAAACCTGCGGAATCCACAAACTACACAATATAATTAAATTTTTCATAGTATTCTCTTTAAAATATTAAAAACTACTCTTACATGGATTAATCACATTAAAACCATCAAGTTGAACAGTATTACATAACACATCAGCAGCAACAAAATACCAATCACTCTCAGCAAGAAGACGAAAAGCAGCAAAATGTAAAGCATCAAGAGTCCTTAATCCCTCAATTTTTCCATATTTTTTCAACAAAGATTCTGCTTCCAAAGCAACTAATTGACTCAAAGGTGCAACATTAAACCCATTGTATTCTTCCTCAAAACCACCTATTGCTAGTTCCAATTGATTATCATTGATACTCTTCATACGATATTTTCGGAACAAAGCACTGATGAACTCAATTCGTGCCAATTCCAAAACTTCATTACAAGAATCATTTATCAAAGCAGTGACTTGTTCAGTACCTTTCTCAACATGAAAATATTTCACTAATGCTGAAGTATCAAAGAATAGAATCACAACCTCTCCTCACGACCATGAATAATATCTTCTGCTAAATTATCTTGACAAGTTACTAAAGCCTCTCTTGTTTTTAGATAACCAGTTTTTAATCCTTGCTGTTTTGTTGGTTTCGTCAGTATTTGCACAAAATTTTGTACAATAATTAAATTATTAGTTGATAATTGTTCAATATCATTTATTAATTGTTGTTTTAAAATCATTTTATCATATCTCTTTTAAATAATACTTGCCACCAAATTCCAATCCCCACCAGCCGCCACCGAATGAATCGTAGCCGCCCAAACCTGCGGAAACCACAACATAAAATCACACAATATAATTAAATTTTTCATAATTGTATTCTCTTTTTAAAGTGTTTGAACAAGATTTAACGGATTATTAAACATGATTAAACCTTTAAATATACTACATGAATTTTACGATAAACTAAACTATTTAGATAATCCTGTCTATCCTTTAATCCGTTAAATCTTGTTCAAAATAGTTATAGAGCATTTCCCAATTGAAAATATATTAATGCAAGTTAAGGACTTTATATTTATCTTGAAGTTCATTAAGAATTAAGCATTCATAATTAAGAATTGTAAAATAATCATCAATCTTTCTTAATACAAGACGGCTCTCGACGTATTGCACGTAACAGAGCAATAACTTGTAAGATTAAAATGAAGCTGAACGGAATCGCCCCAGCAATTGCCATCGCTTTAGCAATTTTTACTGATCCAGTGAATAAGGTTCCAGCAGTAAGTATCCCAATCAATATCCCCCAAATAAATTTAACTCTGATAGAAGGGTTTAAGTTGCCATTAGTAGTCATCATGCTGACCACGAAAGTTCCTGAATCAGCACTAGTAACCAAAAATATAAATATTAAAACCAGAGCTAAACCACTTATTATTTCAGACAGAGGAAACCAAGTGAATAATGCAAATAAAGCTTTGGACACATCTTCTAATACTAAATCTGCTAATCCTCCACCGCCAAACATTTCAATATAAAGAGCCGAACCTCCGAAAGCTGCAAAC
This sequence comes from Thioploca sp., assembly GCA_030627125.1. Classification (GTDB taxonomy): domain Bacteria; phylum Pseudomonadota; class Gammaproteobacteria; order Beggiatoales; family Beggiatoaceae; genus DRQV01. Next base: position 15,410 of record DAOUSR010000024.1, on the reverse strand, counting down.
CATAAGATGGAAAATATCGTGGGAATCAACACTACTCCGATCATAAACTCACGAATAGTGCGACCACGACTTATTCTAGCAATGAATATTCCGACAAATGGCCCCCATGCTAACCACCAAATCAAATAAGTCAAAGTCCAACCAGAAGTCCAACTTGACAGGTCTTTGTAGGGATAAAGCTTGAAAGACATACTAAATAATTGACTAAAATAATCACCAATCGAAGTGACGAAAATTTCCATAATGAAACGAGTTGGACCCGCAAAAATAATAAGCATTAATATTGATACGGCAATAACCATATTGATATTGCTTAAAATTTTAATACCTTTGTCTAATCCAGTACTGGCAGAAGCTAAAAACATAATAGTCATCGCCACTAAAATTGCGATACTCACTCCATTAGTGGCGGGTATGCTAAAAACTTCTCCTAAACCAGACCTAACTTGTAACACCCCCATAGTTAAAGAGCCAGCTAATCCAAATACTACTGCCAATACTCCAACAATATCAGCAATATGACATGCAATAGGATATTTACAACCAAATTCAGCTCGGATAGGACTGGAAATCAAGGAAGGAGTGTCTTTGCGGAAACTAAAGTAGGCGATAACTAAAGCACATATAGCATAAATTGACCAAGCATGTAAGCCCCAATGTAAATTAGTAATTACCATAGCCATGCGTGCTGCTTCTGGGGTTTTACCTACCATTCCGGGCGGAGATAAATAATGGAACATCGGTTCAGCAACTCCCCAAAATAGTAATCCGGCTCCCATTCCAGCAGCAAATAACATGGATAACCATGAGAGGGTAGAAAACTCTGGTCTATCTTCATCTTTACCAAGACGAATATGGCCGTATGGTCCAAATGCCATATAGCCCCCTAAAATCAAAAATCCAGTACATAATACTAGGAAAAACCAGTCGAAAGTTTTTAATGCAAAACCAGTCATTCCTAACGCTGCATTAGCCATTGCATCTGGTGCTATAACTCCCCAAATGCCAATAATGCTACATAACGCAACTGATACTAAAAAAACTAAATAATTTTTCATATTAGAAAATCTTTAAGAATATCCATCAAATTGAGGGGTTAATTAAGCTACAAGTTATGACTATGATGATACACTAATTCATAATTAAATCACCATAATTTGCTGGGAAATATTGCCAAACTAAATATCAGTCATTTAATTCGTATCAATATATTCTATTCAATTGGAAAATGCTATAAAATGGTATTCGATATTTCTAGTAATGGTTATTAATAAAATTAAATATTTAAATTATCCAACCATTTATAAGCACCATCAATGTCAAAAAAATTGGTTCCATAATTAAGGTCTCGCATTTCCTTTGGTAAAAAATGATCATGTTTTTCAATAATTGTATCTGCAACATTACTAGCTAATTCCATTGGGGTTGGCTTAGGTTTCTGGAGAATATTATTTACAGTCATACCAAATAAATTAATAGAACAATTACTTATATCGATTACACCATAGAAACAATCAGCGGAAAGCCCTTCGTTACGAAAAAGGGTATTTATGGTATTGATAGTCCGATCACCTAACCAAGGCAAAACATGAAGGTTATTTCCATCCTGAATAATATTATTCTGATCAAGCTGCAATGTACGAAAACAATCAATTCCTTCGGCAAAAAATATTTTTGCTTCTTTATCCAAGTAAATTGGTACTGTGTTTTGTGTATATACCTGCAACATTTCTTGTCTTATAATATCGTGAAGCATTTGTCCATCTCCTTCAAACTTAGGAGGTTTACCGCCAGTAGCCATTGTTAAAGTGATTAATTTTTTCTCTGGATTAATTTGCATAACTTCCCATCTTTTACCAGCAAAAATAAAACGTTGTCCGACCAGCAAAGGTCTATTAATTGGAACTGTGCCTAAAATTCGGCCTTCACATTCTAAGCGGTATTCTTCAGGAGTATTGAAAGCAGTATAAAAGTTATAATGCTCAATAATTTTTTCTCCTTTATAACCAAGAATAATTTGCCCATCTTTGGTTTGCGAAATTAAATCTTGTTCACCTAATACTCTAAGAAATTTTCCATATAAAGTTTGCTCAACTAAATGAAATGGCCCAGTATCGCAAAGTAATGACCAAAGTTGATTAGCTCTCACTCCGCCATATTGACCAATTACAGACAAAGTTTGTTGTACCAATGTCGATAAATGATAATTATTTGTTGCTGGTGGTTCGCACCATTTTTTTAGCAACAAGTTAACCATTGCAATACATTGAAAAGTGTTTAAACGTAATCGATCTAATAAATGACTTTTTGAAATTATCTCGGCTTCTGCAATAAACATTCTTAAAATAGCAGCTTCGCCTCTGCGTCCAGAACGTCCAAGCCGTTGGCGTAAACTGGCTACTGAATATGGTGCTGTCACTTGTGCAATAGAATCAACACTACCAATATCAATTCCTAATTCAAGGGTCATGGTACAAATAGCAATGGTTGGCAGTTTTCCTTCTTGAAGTCGAGTTTCTAAATTTTCCCTTATTTCTTTGGAAAGACTGCCATGATGAGTAAAAAATTCATTAGGTACACCATTGTGTTCGCATAAGTCAGATAAATTTGCAGTAAATTCTTCAGTTCTAGCCCGACTATTAGCAAATACTAAATGAGATTTTCCTCTAAGAATGGTATATAAATCAGCTGTTATCATATCAAAAGCTGAAGGTTCTTCTTGGATAGCTGGAGACAAATAACCTCTTAATTGTATTTTTAAATCAGTTTTAGATGATTTTGATTCAATAATTTCACAAGGAATTTGTTGGTTTGGTCTTAAATATTCTGCAACATACTTCATTTCACTCAATGTGGCACTAAGTGCTATTCTCGGAACAGTTCGTTGAATTAAAAATTCTATCCGATGCATTAGTGACTGCAATTGGCAACCACGTTCTGTACCGATAAAAGCATGAAATTCATCAATAATAATGTAATTTAATTCTTTAAATGCTCGTAGACACCAACTAGTTTGATTCAATAACAGAGATTCCAATGACTCAGGAGTAATCAATAAAATACCGGATGGTTTCTTTTTTTGCTTATCTTTAATTGTACGTGAAATATCTCCATGCCAAGGAGTTACTGGAAACCCAAGGTTATCACCAAGACTTTGCAGCCGTCGATATTGATCGTTAATTAAAGCTTTGAGCGGGCTTATATATAAAATTCCTAGCCCATTATGAGAGGATTTAGCGATATAAGAACAAGCGGGAAGAAATGCAGCTTCAGTTTTACCGGCAGCTGTTGAGGCACTAATAATTACATCATGATCTGCTTGCAGAATTGCTTCAATGGCCTGTTCTTGAATGTCTCGGAGTGCGTTCCATTTTTTAGCCCAAATCCAACGTTGGACTCCCTCATGTAATTTATTGAAATTTTGTGATTCGCTCATTTATAATATTTTTTTATTAGAATAAATTCTATTCAGTTGAAAAGTGGTGTAGATAATCTTCAATGTAAATTAAGAACTAAAATTATATATATTTTATCATACCTTTTTTGTATATTACTTAATCAAGATATGCTATAACACATTGCTTAATATCTAATCTTAATTCTTTTCGCTAGTTCCGACTTAATTTAGTATAGTGGTTTATTCTGTCAATTTTCAAACTCCCCAAAATCAATCTATGCTAAAATATATTTCAATTAAATTACAGATAAATTAAGCATTACTAATGAAATATTACACCCCAAACACCATAGAAGCAGAAATCCAACAAAGTTGGGAACACGCATTTGAAGTAACGGAAGACCCCAATAAAGAAAAGTTCTACTGCCTCTGCATGTTTCCCTACCCAAGCGGCCGCCTTCACATAGGTCATGTCCGCAATTACACCATCGGTGACGTAATAACCCGCTACCAACGAATGTTAGGTAAAAATGTACTACAACCAATGGGTTGGGACGCATTCGGAATGCCAGCCGAAAATGCTGCGATAAAAAATAATGTACCTCCAGCTAAATGGACGCATGAAAATATAGATTATATGCGTAATCAATTGAAAAAGCTTGGTTTAGGTTACGACTGGCGACGAGAATTAACAACTTGTAATAAAGACTATTATCGTTGGGAACAATGGTTATTTATTCAACTATATAACAAAGGTTTAGTATATAAAAAAACTGCACCGGTTAATTGGGACCCAGTTGACCAAACAGTATTAGCCAATGAGCAAGTTATCAATGGGCGTGGTTGGCGATCAGGAGCTTTAGTAGAACGGCGAGAAATTTCGCAATGGTTTTTGAAAATTACTGCTTATGCTGAAGAATTATTGCAAGGTTTAGAAGAATTGGCAGGCAAATGGCCAGATTCAGTGCGAATTATGCAGCAGAAATGGATCGGTCGTTCGGAAGGAGTGGAGATTAAATTTAAAGTTGGTGACGAAGATTTGACTGTGTTTACCACCCGACCCGATACTTTGCTAGGAGCAACTTATGTAGCAGTAGCAGCCGAACATCCATTGGCGAAACAGGCAGCAGCAAATAACCCACAACTAGCTGATTTTATCAAAAAATGTGGCAAAATGAGTACTGCTGAAGCTGATATGGAAACGATGGAAAAGTTGGGTATGGATGCTGGCTTGCAAGCTGTCCATCCAATTACTGGTGAAACTTTACCATTGTGGGTGGCTAATTTTGTATTGATGAGCTATGGTTCGGGAGCGGTGATGTCGGTTCCAGCCCATGATGAACGGGATTTTGAATTTGCTCAAAAATATAATATTCCGATCAAGCAAGTAATTATTCCAGCTGATGGCCAGCTTGCAGATAAATTGGAAACAGCTTATGTAGACAAAGGAATATTGGTAAATTCAAGTCAATTTGATGGTTTGACTTCGCAACAAGCTTTCATTGCTATTGCCGAACATTTGGAAAGTCAGGACAGAGGTAAACGCAAAGTTCATTATCGGTTGCGGGATTGGGGGATGTCTCGCCAACGTTATTGGGGCTGTCCGATTCCAATGATTGAATGTCCAACTTGCGGCACAGTTCCAGCCACCGATTTGCCAGTGGTGTTACCAGAAAATGTGATGATGGGAGAAACTGGTTCGCCATTGAAGCAAGACCCAAATTTTTATCAGGTTAAATGTCCTAAATGTGGTGCTGATGCCAAGCGAGAAACTGATACTTTTGATACCTTTATGGAATCTTCTTGGTACTATGCCCGTTATGCCAGTGCTGATTGCGAGACCGGAATGTTGGATGAAAGAGTGCAATATTGGTTGCCAGTGGATCAATATATTGGTGGAATTGAACATGCGATTTTGCATCTATTGTATGCTCGTTTCTTTCACCGTTTATTGCGAGATGAAGGTTTGGTACAAGGTGACGAACCATTTGCTAAGTTATTGACTCAAGGTATGGTATTGGCTAAGAGCTTTTTCCGTGATACTGGCAAGCAAATTACTTGGTATCCATATACTGAGGTTGAAGAATACACTGATGGTAAAGAAACTAAGTTAAGGTTGATAGCTGACGGTCAACCGGTGGAAAGCGGTGGTGTGGTCAAAATGTCGAAATCGAAAAACAATGGCATTGATCCAGAAAGCTTAATCAAAGAATATGGAGCGGATACCATCCGTTTATATATCATGTTTGCCGCTCCACCAGAGCAGTCTTTGGAATGGTCAGATGCTGGCGTGGAAGGAGCATTTAAATTTTTAAAACGCTTTTGGAAACAGATACATACCCATATTGAAACTCAAGTTCCAGCTTTAACTCCAGATAAATTTACTAAAGCAGAACAAATTTTACGTCGCCAAGTCCATGAAACTATTATTAAAGTTAGTGATGATATAGGTAGGCGTTACACTTTTAACACTGCAATTGCTGCGATAATGGAATTATTGAATAACTTAAGTAAGGCCAAAGATACTCCGCAAATTCGAGCCATCGTTCAAGAAGCATTGGAAGCTGTGGTGTTGATGTTAGCTCCAATCGTACCACATATCACCCAAAATTTATGGCAAGCCTTGGGGCATTCGGAATCAATTTTAGATGTCAAATGGCCACAAGCGGATAAAACAGCCTTGGTGCGTGACGAATTGCAGATGGTGGTGCAAGTTAATGGTAAGGTTCGTGGCAAGATTACTGTAGCAGCCGATGCCGATAAAAAAACTATTGAGCAAATGGCATTAAATGAACCTAAAGTGCAACAATTTACTGCTGGTAAAACTATTAAGAAGGTTATTGTAGTGCCGAAGAAATTGGTTAGTGTGGTGGTTGGGTAATTTGTAAGGTTCATAAACGATGGCGTCATGCACCAAATGGATAGACTTGATGTATGAAGCTTCGCTTATCTACGAATTGCGTAACATGTTGTCCACCAAAATACGGACTTATATGAAGCTAAAAATTATAAAAATAATATTTTTTACTGGGAGTATTTTATTTTTTTCATTTACAGCGTTGTTTTTATACTATTCAGTAGATATGTGTGGTTTGGAGCACCCATTCAATTCGACTCTGAAGAAAGCAAAAACAGGTGATTGTGACGCACAAGAGCAAATGGGTAGATGCTATTTTAGAGTGGCTAATACTGGTCCTGACCAGTATTTCAATTATGGCATAAAGTGGTATAAACAAGCAGTATCGCAAGGTTGTACTAATGCTCAAACTGCTTTAGCATGGGTACACATACAAGGAGAAATTCTTGAAATAGATTACAAAAAGGCAGAATTTCTTTTTAAAACAGCAGCCATAAACGGTGATATTAGTGGAAATGTAGGACTTGTGGCTCTTTACTCTTATTTTGCAAATAATTCCTTCAAAGATGATATAGAAGCATATGCGTGGTTATACAGTATTTGTCATCACCATAAAGAAATGTGCCTAAGTCCACATATGTCCTTAAAAAATCTTGGAAGCAAGCTGAGTGAAAAGCAAATACTTAAAGCAAAAAGCATGGGTAAACAATATTCAAAGTTCTACAAAATTAGGACTAATTGACTCGTAACCTGCAATGAACGAAGGGAATTGCATCAATTATGTAGAACCATGATTGATGCGGTTTCCTCACCACATCTTACATTGTAGGTTACGAGTTAACACTAAAGGAAAATATTATGACAGATACCGAACTAAAAGAACTAGTTGCCAGTTTAGCAATATCCCAAGCAGAAACTTCCAATCAATTTAAAGAAACAAAAGAATTAATTGATAAAATAGCCAAAGAAAACAAGAAAGAAAATAAAGAATTACGTCAACAAATAGGTGGGCTTGGCAACAAATTTGGCAGTTTCACCGAAGGTATGGCCTTTCCATCAATGACAAAAGTATTGCGAAAACAATTTAATATGGAAATTATTGCAACCAGAGTAAAAGCTGAACGTGATGGAAAGAAATTAGAACTAGACGTATTAGCCTATACAAACGGCAAAGTAAATACAGCTTTCATCGTTGAAGTAAAAAGCCATGCCAGACAAGAAGACTTACAACAACTATTAAAAATAGTAGAAACTTTCCCAAAAGTATTTCCAGAACGCGCAGATAAAAAATTATATGCAATCCTTGCGGTTGTAGATATATCAGATAACTTGAAGGAAAAATTACTAAAAAAAGGTATCTATTTAGCCATGATTCACGATGAACATTTTAAATTGCAAGTACCATTTTCACGCACGGTATTTTAATTAATACTAAAATGTCCAAACTTGGCAGGTTTAATTTCGTATTTTATTAAATCCTGATTCCTAAAATATAAACATCCATAACATAATACTCAATATTTCGCCCAATACTATCGGGAAAAACAGTATCTTTGACAACAAACCTTTTTTATACTGAAGCATTTTTAAATCTTTATGATTATCAAACAAGTAAAAATTAATTAACACTGATAAGATTGCGGTATAGGTAAATACATAAAAATATTCACCATAGAGAATTACCCACATGGAAATGTTTTGACGTAATCCAATATGTGAAAGTACAGTACCGATAAATAATGCAATTAAAGGCGGTATTACATTAAAATAAGTCTTTATTTGCCCCATCAATAATGAAATAGTAAACAACATTACTAATACTACAATGAGAGGTAGTACATGATAAACAAATGGATTTAACAAATCTCTCTGTAGTACTATGCTTAAATAAAAATCCTGTTTATTCTGATAGTTAAAGAAGCTACTATGTACGTTCCAATCCGGTAAAAAATTTAACTTTTCTATTCCGGGATGAGATTTTGGGTTCATTATTGGATAAAAAATTGGAATTAAAATCGCATTTTTGTCAGCATGTTCGACTAGTAAATTTATTATTCTTCTATCAAGTGGGTAATGATAATAATCAAATTCTTGTGGGATATGAGCAGTAAAATTCCATCTTATAGTTTCAGTTTGATCAGTCAAATAATGATCAATTATCTTAATTTTAGTTGTTTTTGCTTGAGGTAAAGTAAATCCTCGAATAATTTCATTATGAATTTCAGACTGATACTGTTGTTTAACGTAACCAGCAATGTTGATCGCATCGTTGTCATCAAATTCCAAATATTCAATAACTACTTCGGTAGGAATTAATGCGAGATTGTTATTTTGGGTTGAATTTAAAAAATGTTTTAATCCCTCTGGACTAACAATACCTGTTTGTTGCGGATTTTTGTTAGAAATAACCGCCCTAGTTTCAATAAAATCCCATACAACATATAGACTTATTAAGAATAATACTGAAGTTATAAATGAAGCCACCCATAAATCAAAGCTATTACCAGTATCAACCCGTAATATAATAGAGAATAAAAAAACTAAAAAAGTAATAATTCCAAGTTCAATCCATAGTTGCCATGAAGCGTTTGGATCAATGAAGCTATCCTTGATAAGTACGGTAAACATTGACCATTCTGTGGTTGGAATCGGTTGATAAAATACCCATAAAGTTTGGCCAGTAGTTTGATTCAAATATTCTACAAAACCATCGTTATTATGAATTGCAGATTTGGCTAATTGTTCAAGTACTTTATCTTGTTTAGTCGTCTCAAAAATATTTTTACCGATATATTCAGGGATTGGATAAGTTATAAAATTTCCATGTTTAGAAATGAGGAATTGATGACCTATCTTAGCTAAATTAGTAGTATCCAACAACGAAACTTGTTTCCCCAAATTTTTAAGAATTGGTAATTTTTGGATATTTTTAAGAGAATATTCTATAAAAACCACACATTTAGATATGTTATTGACTAAAGTGCATGGGATAGTGAATGGTTGAATTAAATCTTCAGCAGATTCTTTACGAATATAATAAGGTGATTGGCGACGTTGTTCAGGAGTGTTAACATAAGGAATATAAGCAACCCCAATTCCAAGTAAATTAGAATTATCTGCCATTATTTCTGCTAATCGAGCATTTATTGCAGAACGTTGTAATTCTCCGGTATTAAGGTCTTTTACCAAAAAATTTGCAATTGAATATAGTTTTTTTAATTCAGAGTCTATTTTTTTGACAGCTATTGACAATTCCTGTTGTATTAAAATTTTAGCTTCGCTTTCGGTTTGACTCGTTTCATTGTGGTCAATATATACCAAAAATACGACTGCTGAGAAAATAATAATACAAAAAAATAGTAGAAGATTAAAAATTCGGCGTTGCCACATATGTGGTATTGTTCTTAAAGTGTTTTGGGGTTAGGAATAAATAACTTCAATGTATAGAAAGTTTATAGTAACATAATTTTCTACAGTTAGGATACATATTAATAGTACCAAAGTTACAAAGAGAATCAAAACTAATTTTATATTTAATAAAGGTAAAGTTAAAACCTAACAACGAAGAAAAGCGTTTAAGTAGATGAAAATTAGCATGTTTTACAACTAGGAACCGAAAACGATGGTAATGTTTACCTTAAAAATAGTTAAAATATCGGAAAAAAGGATGGAAGCAAAATCACATCAGTTATTATAGAACTAATTAATGTAAACGATATGAAGTATCTTTCTTTAATCCCAACGCATCAGCAATATTTTCCCACGGAACTAACTTAAAATTTTGATTTTTTTTAGGTAAGGTGTTTACGCCATCCTGTGCTATAAAAACTCCATAAGGAAAATCTTTACCTAAAGGAACATTTATTACGTCTATTCCATCAGTATCACTTACTTCATCAATTCCTAAATTTTTATTAGCATCTATATAAAATCTACCTAAATATTCATTATTACCAGCTCTATTATAAACTGTAAAAGTACTGTCTTCTTTATGATAAATTGAATATGGATTTGTACCTTGATTAGACGCAATTAAATAACCTTCGTTTTCATTAAGATAATAAATAGCTAAACCTTCAACATCTGGATCAATATGACCGTTCTGCTTTAGGACAGTATCAATTAAATGACTTTTAGTATTAGCATTTGGATCGGCATCAAATTTCCAAATTCCAACATCTTCTTCAGCAAGATAAAAATATCCCAATATATCGTCTACCACACAACCTTCAACTTGAGAGCTTACACTAAAATGCCTTATTAAAGCTGCATTCACTAATCCACCATTGTCATACAATTCCCATTGTTCAACAGCTCCTAACATATCATTGATAAATACATAATATTTATTGGCTGACTGGTTATGATACATACATAGTCCATAAACTTGATCATTAAATCCAGTTACTATCGCACGATCTGCAATATTTTCCAGTTTACGAGTAATATGGTTTACCTTATAAATAGCGATGCTATTATTAGTACGATTACTTGCAGTGACTATAGTTACTTTTTCATCTCCAAGTGGAAAATTATAACGTAAATCAACATTATTCATTTTACCATCAGCTAAATATTGTAATTCTTTGCCAGCTAAATCATAAACCATCAATCCTCCCTGTTTCTGAGTACCAATAATAGTGCTGAGAGCAGGGTCTTGTGGATTAACCCAAATAGCTATATCATCTGCGGCATCTTCAGTAGCATTAACTGGTTCAGTCTCTACTGTTGCTTTAACAGCTTTAGCAGCTTTAGCGGTAGTATTTTCAGATTCGACTCCAATCATGTGAAATTGCATAGGAGAATTTTTACCAGTCTTTGGCAATAATTCAAATCTGGCTTGATTATAAGTTTCGCCTCCCATCACTAGCTCAGGAATGTGCAAAATAGTTGTATTTGGATCATAATAAATGCTAGAATTGTTAATTGGTTCATAAGTATTAAGCTCTAAAATTACTTCATTACCATCATTATTAACTTGTTGTAATGTGACTGAATAGGTGGGACTTTTAGTAGCTATCTTTACTTCAGGTATTGTTAAAATGCCCTGCTCATCATCAAAATTGATTACTTGGGCTTGAGAATTGCTGATTATAGTAATTAAAATAAAAATTAATGTAACTTTCATTATTTGAAATGACTCCTAAGTAGATTTTTGTGAACAATCAAAACAATAATCACACAGTTTGCCTAAATAATTGGGAATACATAACCAACCGGGAGGTAAACTACCGTCAATATATTGATTTTGTATATAACCTTCATAATAAATGTTTTTTAATGCACTAACTTTGCCATAATTTGAACAGGTAAAAGTTGTTGTGATAAGGTGTTCTCTTAATATTCCCTGATCCTTTCTAGTTGCTGTTAGCCATGCCAAGATAAAAATTACTAAACAAAGTAATGATAAAGAAATTATTATAAAATTATCCCAAGACAGTATGTTAAATTGAGTGTTGAGTGGTTTCAAGTTTGATTTTGTAATACTGGGAACATATGAGATTTTAATTTTATGCTGATTTTTTTGTAATATTTTTTGGCCAATACCTTTTATTTCCAATAATTGTTCTGCTACAATAAAACCACCTATTTTTTCACGATGTTCTACAATCCGTTGCGATTTTACCGGTCCAATGCCATATAGCTCATGTGCTAATTCATCAACAGTAGCAGTATTAATATCTATAGCTAGAACTGGATTTAACAAGACCAGTATTATCAAGCCATAAAGATATTGATTTATAATATACATGTGAGATATAAAGAAAAATTTAACGACGATTGTGCAGGCATATCAAGTATTGTTCAAGTAAATTTGTTATAATCAGCCAATCATTTAGAGCAGGATGATTTATGTTTGAAAGTATAGGTATTATTGCTAAACGAGATAGTCAAAAAGTTAGTGAATGTTTACAAATTTTAGTCAAATTTTTATCACAACGCAACATTAATATATTAATAGATGCTTCCAGTGCAATATATGATACTAAATTAACAACAGTTGCTAAAACAGCAGAATTAGGCCAATATTGTGATTTGGTTATAGTTATTGGCGGCGATGGCACATTACTGCAAGCAGCTCGTTCATTAGCTAAAGAACAGGTGTATTTGTTAGGAATTAATTTGGGAAGACTGGGATTTTTAACCGATCTCTCACCAACTGAAATCGACAAACATTTAGGCCAAATTTTAGATGGAGAATTTATAAAAGAAGATCGATTTTTGCTTGATGCCAAAGTATATCGAAATAACCAGCTATTATCAAGTTGTAATGCTTTGAATGATATAATAATTCATCGTTATAATATACCACATATGTTATCTTTTGAAACTACCATTGATGGGCATTTTATCAATCGGCAACGAGCTGATGGAATAATAATATCTACTCCAACTGGTTCAACTGCTTATGCTTTATCAGCCGGTGGGCCAATTCTTCATCCATCGTTAAATGCACTAGTATTGGTAACAATTTGTCCTCATACTCTGAGCAATCGCCCATTGGTTATTGATGGCAATAGTCGTTTACAAGTTACTATTTATGATGAACAAATCGGCCAAGCTCAGTTAAGCAATGATGGATTATTCAGTCAAGAACTAACTGCTGGAGATAGCATTTCAATTGAGAAACACCAACATATCACTTTGATTCACCCGCAAACTCATGACCATTATGCTACTTTGCGAGCTAAATTAGCTTGGAGCTAACTACGTAATACTTCATCGGTTAAAGCATCACGAATTTCACTAGGATTTTCTCGGTCTCCAACTTGGCCTGGTAAAATATAATCAATCTTATCACCAAATTCGTGTTGCACTTGTAAGGCTGTTTTAACTGCTGGTATTCCGCTAGTATTAGCACTGGTAGAAACCAATGCTTTTCCCCATTGTTGGCATAAAGTAACTGTCTGAGGATGAGCTGTTACTCGAACTGCCAATTTATCTGAACAGCCTCGTAAATAATGAGATATTTTAGATTTAGCTGGTAATAACCAAGTTATCGGCCCTGGCCAACTAGCAAATAATTTAGCTTCTAATTCCGGGGTCAATGGCTGTAAAAATGGTTCTAATTGGATGTAATCGCTAGCAATTAAAATCAAGCCTTTTTTCCAAGAGCGGTGTTTTAATTTTAACAAGTTTTTTAATGCTGTTTCGTTATAAGGATCACAACCAAGACCATACACCGCCTCGGTTGGGTAAGCAATAATTTTTCCTTGTTGCAAACATTCTACTGCTTTATTCCAAATTTGCATTTAATTTCTCACTTGGATTCCAAGATTTTACCTAAATTTTGTAATCCATTGTCAATGCTTGCCCACTTACTTTAATACTATCAGGCCCGATTAAATATAAGTATAACGACATAATATCAGCAGGTAGTGGTAAAATATTAGGGTCTTCACCAGGATAATTATCAGTTCTTATTTTAGTTTGTACCGCTCCTGGGTCAATGCTATTAACTCGAATCTTAGTATTAATTTCTAATTCATCAGCCAAAACCTGCATTAAACCTTCTATGCCAAAATAGGCAGCTGAATAAGCTCCCCAATAAGCTTTGCCTGTGCGACCTACATTAGCAGAAGTAAATATAATAGAAGCGTCGGTAGATTGCTTCATAACTTTTAGACAAGCTTTAGTAAGTAAAAAAGGAGCATTAAGGTTGACTTGCATAATTTTATACCATTGATCGACATTATAATGTTCTATTGGTGTAAGAGAACCTAAAATACCAGCATTGTGTAGTAATCCATCAAGTTTACCAAAATTTTTTATTAAAACCTGAGCTAAGTTTTCGTAATCATTAGGAGTAGCCCCTTCCAAATTCATTGGATAAATTGCTGGTTGTGGATGACCAGCTTGTTCAATTTCATCGTAGACAGCTTCCAACTTTGCAGTAGTACGTCCTAACAATACTACAGTTGCACCATGAGCAGCAAAACTCTTTGCCGCAGCTTTTCCAATTCCATCACCAGCTCCGGTAACTAGGATAATGCGGTCAGTAAGCAATGTGTTGGATGGAGTGTAATCAAGCATGTTTAATTCCTTGTTATTTAAGCTTTTAGTAGAAGGCATTTTCAAAAAGTATTTATGTGTAGGGGTAATTTGTGGTTACCCTATTTCCTGAAACACGTAATCATTAACATTTTCTGATTCAAAATAATTAGCTTCTTTTCCATAGTTTTCAATATAAAGATAGCCATTTTCAAAAGCTTGTTCAACATCTGCTATTATCTTGATGATTAAATCTCCAATTTGGATGGGTAATTTATCCCATAAACCTTTAATTTTTTCTAGTTGTTTTAATAATTCTTGTTCAAATCCATCAGGATTATATAGTAAATCTTCATCAGAAAGTATGTTATCAATTGTTTTTGATACTTTATTAAATATAGTTAGTGCTTCTTTATCACTGACAAATTGATGGTTGATATTGTCAATAAAACTTTGAGGAGCAAATTGCAAAATTAAGTTAATAAGCTCATTTTTTGTAAGTTTTTCTAGGTAATTATATACTTTATTTGTTGAGTTAGCCTTATTCATGATTTTCCTAATATTTAATAGTTTATCTATTATAATGGTTTCATGTCGAACGTATGTTGTTAAACATAATAACATAGGCTAGATTTATTGAATAAGGTGCATGACGTTATCACTTATGTACCCTACCAAATTATAATTTATCAATTAAGTATATACGGCTTACGAATTCCAACCTACGTGCTAAAAAGCAATGCTTCTAATTATTCACAAAGCTTTAACTGTAATGGTTCAAGGTATTTTTCATCACCTACAAGGTTTGAAAATTTATCTTTCCAACTTGTATCCCAACCATGATAATTGCATAAATCTAATAATTCCAATTCATCCTTTATGCTGTTTTTTGTTATTGTATCATGAGTTGATTTATTAACAATGACTCCATTCTCAATAAAACCAGCAAGATAAGGATATAAACTAACACTTCTTATATGTGAAAACTCAGCAGAGTTATAACATAATTCATCTCCTGTCAACTCATCATTACATATTTGATACTTTTGTTTTCTTTTATTCTTCAAACCTCTAACTCGTAAGGTGTATAAGCGAAGCGTCATACACCAAAAGCACAGTGGTGCTACAAATTATGATTTATCAATCAAACATATACGTCTTACG
>DAOUSR010000134.1 GCA_030627125.1 Thioploca sp. | reverse complement strand
TGTTATTGAAGGTGTTGGAAGGGGAAAATGAGCAGACGATTGGTAATCAGTTGGCGTTATTTCATGGGCGGGTTTTGCCAGATTTGGAGAATAATATTAAATGCGGTAATTCTTTGATTGGTTCGGATTTTTATGTAAATCAGCAACAGTCTTTTGATGAAGAGGAAATCTATCAGGTAAATGCTTTTGATTGGGAGACAGAATTTGCTGATATTATGCAAAAAGGTGGGTTTGATGCGGTTATTGGGAATCCGCCGTATTTATTTGGACGAGATTGGAAAGCTTTAAAAATTAATGATAATACCAAACTATATCTCAGAAATAAATATTCAAGCTCACCATATCAACTTGATATGTTTTCAATCTTTATGGAGTTGGCGTCATTATTATGCTGTAATAAAGGTTATGTTGCTCAAATTGTTCCTAATGTGTGGTTAACTAATACCTATTCTTCTAAAACCAGAAAATTTATTCTAAGTCATTCAAATGAATTATGTATTTTAAAACCTCCAGCAGATGTTTTTCAAGGGCTTACAGTGGACACAATTGTATATACTTACCAATTAGCTAAAAATTTAAACCAAACTTTCGATGTAAAAAGATTAAAAAACAATAATTTATTTGAAATAGCAACCCATTCCATAAAAAAATATGTTGATGGCTTACGTCCTATTTCTACAAGTCTTAATATTGTTGCAACCGACTTGGTATTTAGGATAGTAGAAAATTACCCTAAACTTCAAGAAATTGCTAAAATTACTCGTGGAGTTCATTCATATCGAATAGGTGGATACGGAAAAACTGCCTTTGGAACAGGTTGTCAAACAAATAAAGATGTTAAAGAACGTCCATATCATAGTACCATTAAAAAAGATGGATATCGCCCTTTTATTTACGGACGGGACTTAAAACGATTCACACCACCAATCCCAACTGAATACGTGCAATATGGCTCATGTCTTGCGGAACCGAGAAATTCGGAATTTTTTGAAGGTACTCGTATATATTCAAGGAAAATTTTAGCTGATCGTCTTTTAGTAACCATTGAACAATCAGATTCTATTGCAGATCAACAGGTATATATCACTTTACCTAAAACTGATACGGTAAAAGCTTTATATCTTGGTGGTATTTTAGGGAGTTTATTTATATCATTTTTTATACGAGGATTTTATGACGAAGCTAATGATGCCTTCCCCCAGATAAAAGTAGGACAATTAAAGGCTATACCTATTCGCACTATCAATTTTTCCAAACCTGCTGACAAAAAACTCCATGACCAAATGGTAAACCTTGTTACTAAAATATTGGATTTAAACAAAAAACTTGCCGAATCTCAAATTCCGCAATCCAGAAACATGCTGCAACGCCAAATCGAAGCCACCGACCAACAAATTGACCAACTGGTATATAAACTATATGATTTAACCGATGCAGAAATAAAAATAGTAGAATCATCTGGTAAGTGATTAAATATAAACATTCCAACAGGTCTTAATCCAAAGAAAAATTCAATTTAATAATGATTTTAACTCTTAAAAATATCGGTATTATTAAAGATACTAAAATAGCTTTTAATGGCCTGACAATTATTGCTGGTAAAAATGATACCGGCAAAAGTACAGTTGGTAAGCTTATGTTTGCTATTGTAAAAGCACTTAGCCGCTTTGAACAAGATTTGCATGAAAGCCAACAAAAGAGAATTTTTGAAATAATAGAATCAATCTATTTTCAAGTAAGAAGACAATATTCTTTTGTAGAAAATGGACATTTAAAAAAAGAATTTATTCCTCCGTATTTCTTTAGACAAATAGAAAAATTATTAAACAACAAAGAATTTGAAGAAATAGAGATAGTTTTAGAAAATAAAATCAATTTATTAAAAGAACCTTCTAATAAAATAATAGATTATATTCATAAACTTAAAAAATTAATTGTAACAAAAGAAGATAAAAAATCGATTATTTCCCGTGCTTTAAGAAAGGCTTTCATATCAGAATTTGGTTTTGAAATAACGCCTAAATATTCCAAGTTAAAATCCTCCATTGATTTTTCTGAAGGAGAAAATAACATCTTTGCAATAGAATTAGCAAACAATGAAATTACCGAATTTACACTTTACGATGAAGTTTTTTTCAACGATGTGACTTTTATTGATGCTCCTATTTTGTTACAAATGTATGATGTTATTAGTTCGGCAAGTACAATGCTTGAAATTATTAATGAAGATGATAAAGAACAGAGGTTGATGTATTCTTCAAGACCTAAAGTGTCTTTACATATCAAAGATTTAATTTCTAAATTAGAAAATTCTCAATATTTTTCTCCAGATTTGTTTAATCAAAAATTTAGTGAAAATATTAATAAACTAATCCAAGGAAAGTTTCAATTTAATAAAAAACAAAAAGATTTTCTGTTTAGGAAAGCTATTAACCAAGAGAAATCTATTAAATTAAAATCCATAAACACAGCTTCTGGAATTAAAGCTTTTGGTATATTACAATTATTAATGGAAAGTGATTTTATAGATGAACGTAGCTTGTTGATTATTGATGAACCAGAAACCCATTTACACCCACAATGGCAAATTGAATATGCTAGATTAATTATTATGTTAGTTGCAGAGTATAATATTCCAGTTTTATTGTCATCGCATAGTCCTTATATCATTCAGGCTTTAAAGGTTTTTAGTGAAAAAAATAACATACAAGATAAAACTAAATATTATTTAGCTGAAGAAACTAAAGATAATATGAGTAAAATTAGTGATGTAACAAATGATCTAAATCGGGTATTTAAAATACTATCTGAACCATTGCAGGATTTGGTATGGAGTTAGTAAACTTTTTGCAAAGGTTATTGGATTTCGGTTGTGATTCTGATTATTTTAATATTAAACGAATAGGGCAGTTGGATAAAACTTGTTGTCCTAATTCCAAGACTTAAGTAATTGATTTTGATGCAACTAAAGACAAATTATGTCAGAATTCAAACTTACAAACTTTGAAATCTTGTGATGCGTTAAAAATCTTACCAGAATTAGGTAGATTGGATTTTATAGAACTTAAAGGATTTAAAAAATTTATTGAGTATTTAAAACCTGATATATCAGATGATCAACAAATAGATGAAACAATCGAAAAATTTGATTTAGCGGATAAAATAATTGCTAGTAACAATATTATATATTTACTTATACATACTAAAAACAATAAATTAAAAAAATGTGATAAAACCCATCATCGAACAGTTGAAAAGAATTATATAATTTTGGTTGACATAAAATTAGAAGAGAATGGTATTGAAAATATTGCTTTAACCTTAGATTTTTTGGGTAAAGCATCTACTCCAATTGATAAATTGATTGCATCTAAACTTAATATGAAAATCACTGATATGGATGCCAATTTAGTTCCCAATCTTAATCAACCTATGCTAAAAAGTTGTAAAAATATTGATGATTTTTATGCTGATTGAATTTTCTAAACTTGCCGAATCTCAAATTCCACAAACCAGAAACATGCTCTCACTTGCAATATTAATTCTTTTTAATTTTGTACTCCTGCTTTAACAATTTTCTGCATAACATCAATTTAATAAAGGAATGTAAAATATTGGCATTTATATTGCTTATCATATTAAATATCTCCTTATGTGTGGTTGGAGCCTCTCTTCCTTAGGTTGAGGGGCTTTTTTTTTCATAGTGAATATGCTAAACTTTTAACAATATTCATTTCATAACCTAACACCATGATTACTGACCAATACGCAGTAATGGGAAATCCCATCGAACATAGTAAATCCCCCCTTATTCACACTTTATTCGCACAACAAACCGAACAATCATTAAATTATAAAGCGATTCTAGTTGAAACTCAAAACGATAAATTTGTAACAGCAGTCAAGAAATTTCAACAAGCTGGTGGCAGAGGGTTAAACATTACTGTTCCATTTAAACAAATTGCGTGGGAATTAGTAGATAAACGCAGTGAACAGGCGGAATTAGCAGGAGCAGTCAATACTATATGGTTTGATTCACAAGACATTTATCATGGTGAAAATACTGATGGTATAGGTTTAATACGTGATTTAACCAAAAATCATAATTGCCTAATTCAAGATAAAAAAGTATTAGTACTTGGTGCTGGAGGAGCAGTGCGTGGTATATTAGAACCATTATTAAAAGCTCATCCAATTCAATGTGTAATTGCTAATCGTACCGTATCAAAAGCTGAAAAATTAGCAGAATTATTTGCTCATTTAGGGCAGGTAACAGCTTCCTCTTATGGGGCATTAGCTGGTCAGTCTTATGATTTAATTATCAATGGAACTTCAACCAGTTTACAAGGAAAAATTCCACCTTTGGCTGATGGTTTAATAAACCAAAATGGTTGGTGCTATGATATGATGTATGCAAATACGGCTACTCCATTTATGCAATGGGCTAACAATCAAGGAGCAACTAATATATTAGATGGTTTGGGTATGTTAGTGGAACAAGCGGCAGAGTCATTTTATATTTGGCGGAAGATTAAACCTAATACTGCTCCAGTTATTCAACATGTGAGAGAACAATTTTAGGACTACCACATATTGTATTTAATATAGTTTCACAATATGATATCCTTGTTAATGCGTAAATCCTAACACATTGGTTTCATCGTTTAACAAATATCGAAACAATTTTAATTGCTTGTCAGGTTATAGTATTTCCCAATTGAATAGAATATATTGATACGAATTAAATGATTAATATTTATATTGAATTTCATTAAAAATTAAGCATTCATAATTAAGCATTACTATAATGAATAATACTCTAGTTTTAATTGATGGCTCTAATTATTTATATCGAGCTTTCCATGCCACTCCAAATCTTAAAAATTCAGCAGGTTTTCCCACTGGAGCAATTTATGGTCTAACCAACATGCTCAAAAGCTTATTGCAAGAATACCAACCAGCATATGCTGCAATAGTGTTTGATGCCAAAGGAAAAACCTTTCGTAATCAATTATACCCAAAATATAAAGCTAATCGTCCTCCCATGCCAGATGAGTTAGCTGTGCAGATTCCTTTTGTCCATGAAATAGTTCAGGCCTTGGGATTTTCGTTGTTGATAGAAACTGGAGTGGAAGCTGATGATGTAATTGGAACTTTAGCTAAACAAGCTGAAGCTGATGGTAGACAAAGTTTGATTTTTACCGGTGATAAAGATTTTGCTCAATTAGTAAATCCTTCCATCAATCTAGTTGATACCATGAAAAAAACCAGATTTGATAGCCAAGGAGTGCTAGAAAAATTTGGAATACCGCCAAGCTTAATAATTGATTATCTTACCTTAATTGGTGATAGCTCCGATAATGTACCTGGAGTAAATAAAGTTGGCCCGAAGACAGCAGTTAAATGGTTAACTACTTATGGTAATTTGGCAGAAATAATAAAAAATTCTACTAAAATTCAAGGTAAAGTTGGAGAAAATTTACGAGATACCATACCAAATTTACCCTTAACTCAACAGCTATTAACCATAAAAACCGATGTAACTTTAGAAAAATCAGTGTATAAATTAAATCCGCCTACTTACAATAAACTACAACAATTGTATAGTAAGTTTGAATTTAAAAAATGGTTAGCAGAATTGCCTAAAATTGTTGAAACTGTTGAAATACCAGTTAATAATACTTCAGCTCAAATTGTAAAGTATGAAACCATATTAACGCAATCACAATTAGAACTCTGGTTACAACGTTTAAATCAATCCGAACTATTTGCTTTTGATACGGAAACTACTAGTTTAAATTACTTGCAGGCTAAAATTGTAGGAATATCATTTGCGGTGCAGGCTGGAACAGCAGCTTATATTCCTTTAACACATGATTACTTAGGAGTTCCACAACAATTAGTTTTAGAGGAAGTATTGGCAGTTTGCAAACCATTATTAGAAAATCCGCAGAAACTTAAAGTTGGGCAGAATTTAAAATATGATGCTCATGTGTTGGCTAATCATGGGATAAATTTACAGGGAATTGCTTCTGATACGATGCTGGAATCCTATGTGTTAGATAGCACTGCTCGACATAATATGGATGATTTAGCTAAAAAATATCTCGATCATACTACCATTAAGTTTGAAGATGTGGCTGGTAAAGGTAAAAAACAATTAACTTTCAATCAAGTAGATATAAAACAAGCCGCTCCATATGCTGCTGAAGATGCTGATATAACTTTGCAATTACATCAAAAATTATCGCCCCAATTGCAAGCTATTCCTAAGCTGAACTATATTTTACAGAATGTGGAATTACCACTTATTCCAGTGTTAACTCGTATGGAACGCAATGGAGTGCAGATTGATGCCGCTCTATTACACAAGCATAGCATTGAATTAACCAATAGATTACAACAACTTGAGCAACAAGCTTATACAATGGCTGGCACCGAGTTTAATCTTAATTCTCCTAAGCAATTGCAGGTTATATTGTTTGACAAATTGCAATTACCAGTGTTAAAAAAGACTCCAAAAAAAGACCCTTCTACTGCTGTGGATGTGTTAGAAGAGCTGGCGATTGATTATCCATTGCCTAAGTTGATTGTAGAATATCGGAGCTTAAGTAAATTAAAATCAACCTATACTGACAGCTTACCTAAGCAAATTAATCCCCGTACTGGGCGCATCCACACTTCTTACCAACAAGCCGTAACCACTACTGGTCGTTTATCTTCTACTAATCCAAATTTGCAAAATATTCCGATTCGCAATGCAGAAGGTCGCCGGATTCGCCAAGCTTTCATTGCTTCCCAAGGCTATAAATTATTATCCGCCGATTATTCACAAATTGAACTGCGAATTATGGCTCATCTATCTCAAGATGAAAGCTTGCTCACGGCTTTTTCCAGTGGTGGAGATATTCATCGTGCGACTGCAGCCCAAGTGTTTAACTTACCAATTGCCGAAGTAACAACTGACCAACGGCGTAGTGCTAAAGCGGTTAATTTTGGGTTAATTTATGGAATGCAAGCTTTCGGACTGGCTAAACAGCTTGGGATTGAACGTAAAAAAGCTCAAACTTATATTGATGCTTATTTTGCTCGTTATCCTAGCGTTGAAACTTATATGAATGAAACCAAGGAATTAGCTAAACAGCAAGGTTATGTGGAAACTATTTTTGGGCGACGGTTATATATTCCAGAAATTAAATCTCGCAACCATCAAAAACGTCAATATGCTGAACGTACTGCTATCAATGCTCCAATGCAAGGTACGGCAGCGGATTTAATTAAGTTGGCAATGATTAATGTGGATAAGAGAATTCAAACCAGCGATTTAGATGTTACAATGTTAATGCAGGTGCATGATGAATTAGTATTTGAAATTGCTGCCAATCATGTAGAGTTAGCCCAGAAATTTATTATTGAAGCTATGACTCAGGTTGCGGAATTACGAGTGCCATTGCTGGTTGATGTTGGGATAGGAGATAATTGGGACCAAGCTCATTAAGCATTCATAATTAACAATTGCTATAAATATTTCATTCAATATTCAATAATTTATGCATTTGTAAACTAATTCTCCATTGTGGATGTTCTAAACAATAATGTAAAGCGAGTTGAGTATTGTGATTTAGTTGCAATCCAGCTAATGGTTGTAGAAAAAAATATTTGAAATCAAGCTGTTGGAAATTTTCTGGGGGAGCTTTAATTTGTGGGAATACTAATTTCAACTCATCGCCACTAGTTACTACTAATGGTGCATGAGCTTTGGGACTGACACAAGTCCAATCTATATTTGGCGGCGGTTTTAAAGTACCATTGGTCTCAATAGCAACTTCAAACCCAGCTTGATGAAAGGTTTCGATTAAATAGGAGTCTAGTTGCAATAATGGCTCTCCACCAGTACATATTACCAAAGGTTTGCCACTATTCGGCAACCAATGTTCTGCTACTTTTGTAACTAGAGTTTTAGCATTAGGAAATTTGCCACCACCTTGACCATTAGTTCCTATAAAATCCGTATCACAAAATTGACATATAGCAGTTGCTCGATCTTCAAACCGACCAGACCATAAATTGCAACCAGCAAACCGACAAAATACAGCAGCTCTTCCGCTCTGCAGACCTTCGCCTTGCAAACTATAAAAAATTTCTTTAATAATATAAGCCATTTTGAAAATTCAAACTACTCGTGATGATCATAGAATTGCATGGTTTACCGCTTTAGCTATAACTATTCATATTATTGAAAGTGCTTTACCTAGTCCATTACCAGGTATTAAACCGGGTTTGGCCAATGTGATTACTATTGCAGTATTAATATTATTTGGTTGGCGTATGGCTGTGTGGGTTAATTTATTGCGGGTGTTAACGGCTAGTTTATTAATAGGTACGTTTTTATCACCAACATTTATACTTAGCTTAAGTGGTGCTTTGGCAAGCACAGCCATACTTATTATACTGAGTCAATTACCTGGTAAAGGATGTAGTCCAATCGGTTATAGCGTTGCTGCGGCAATAACTCATATTGTAACACAATTTTTGGTTGCTTACTGGCTGTTCGTTCAGCACGATGGATTATTTTATTTATTACCATTATTAATGACAGCAGCTTTAGTATTTGGAATAGTAAGCGGAGTAATTGTGACAATAATGTTGCGTAAGTTACCGGATTATATCCAAGAGTTAGGGTAGGGATTACCCCTCTTTTCAACTATAATTTCAAGCTTTTTCAAATTATTAGGAATTATCCCGAACACCTATGGCCCCTACATATTGATTTGTAGTAGTAATCCCTTGTGGTTACCCTGTTACCTTACCAATTTTCTTAACTTACATGGCAGTGATACTGGTGCATGGGAACCAGAAAAATTGTATGCTCATCTAAATTGGCAAGTACGAATTTTGCGGTTGTGGATGCAGGGTAGACAGGATTTTAAACCGATATGTTTTTTATTTAATCATGTTTTATCCTTTAATCCTGCATAATCATGTTCAAACATTCTCTCGTTTTCATGGAAGTTCGCCGGTCAGGCAATTGAACAAGATTTAACGGATTAAAGGATAGACAGGATTTTAAACCATATGATTTTGATTTAATCATGTTTTATCTTTTAAT
>DAOUSR010000136.1 GCA_030627125.1 Thioploca sp. | reverse complement strand
TTTCTGCTAAGTAACTTACTAAATTTTTCATCTATTCATTGGGTTAGTTTTATTCGCTTTATAATACCATGTATTTCTTTTATATACTTTGATGCAGCCCTCAGGATTTGTGAGGGGGCAGTTTGGGCAACTGGCTGTCCTACCTCGATGGATTTAAGAATTTTCAAAATTAAAATTCAAAATATGATTGATTCTGATAAGCGAAATCCGTTTACTGAGGAAGTGTTGGAGGAAAATATTCAAATAATTGATATTGAAATTCATGCAAAATTATTGTACTAACACAACTTGGTTCCGACCTTGGTGTTTAGCTGTATAAAGAGCATCATCTGCGTGTTTTACTAATTCTAACTCACCTTCCACATTATCTTCAGGAAAGGCGGTAATTCCTAAACTAGCAGTAAAATGAATAGACTGTTCACCATCTTTAACTGTAGTTTCAGCAATTAGCCGCCGTACTCTTTCTCCAAGTTGTAAACTATTAGCACGGGAAGCCCCAGGTAAAATAATTAAAAATTCTTCTCCTCCATAACGTACCATTAAATCGCCCTCTCGCAATGCACGATAAGTTGATTCAGCAATTTGTCCTAATACTCGATCTCCAACTAGATGCCCATAAGTATCATTGATAGATTTAAAGTGATCAATATCCATCATGATAATTCCAAGAGCAGTATCTGAACGTATGGCACGATTAAATTCTTCTTTCAATCTTGCGAGTCCAAATCGCCGATTATAAGCACCAGTCAAAACATCAAGAGCTGCAATACGTTGTAAGTTACTATGAGCTAAAGCATTATTAAGGGCTAGACCGAAACTGTGACGGAATAATTGCAGTAAGCGAGTAACATCTTGATCAAATATTTTATTAGCTGCTAGGACTATTATTCCTAATGGAGTATTCTTGAATTCTAAAGGAATTACAATAATTTCTTGCGGATTGAAGTCTACTAATATAGCCTCAATTTTTATGTCTTTAGGAAAGGCGATTCGTTGGCATTTATGAGTACGTAAAGCTTGTCGTACATGGTCACTATTGGCTAATTTTTTTGGCTCACTAATTCCATGATGAGCCGCAATAGTTAATTCTCCAGCTGATTCTATCAAAATAGCTCCCGCCATAGCATCAGTATATTGTAAAAACAAATCAAGAGCTTGTCTGGATAAAACATCTAATTCTAATTGGCTAGATAAAGTTTTAGAAAAAACATTGACAGCAGTTTCTATTTTATGAGCTTGAAATAATGCTTTTACTAAATCATTAAAAGCCCTAGAACTTTCTCCAATTTCATCATCAGAATCTGCTTTAACTCGGCAAACTTCTTCTGAACAATTTGACCAATTACCAGTAAAATTAGCATCACTGATAGTATTTTCAACAATCCGCATATGGTCAGCCAAAATTTTTAAGCGTGGCCTAACAACTAACATTGCTAAAGTATAATTAATTATTCCAGCGGCTAAACCGGCAGTTATAGTTGCTGCCCAAAAAGTAATAGTAAATACTTGTTTTGCCTCCATTCCTAAGCCGTAGGCAAAAAATGGGAATAAAGCTCCATTCAATAAACCAAATCCTATCATCCATATAGCTAAATCAGTAAATAATTTCTTAGTAAATCTTGGCATCATTAATCCCAAAAAGGTAGCCAGCGTTTATATTTAGTCTCAACTCCAATAGCTTCTGGCAAAATACGACTTAATAACCAACGTGGATGGGTAATATTTTTACCAACTCCACATACAACTCCTAGATTTTTTGGGTCAAATATTTTAATCATTGTTGGTGTTTCTTTATTATTTGTATAAACAATTCCACAATAATCATATTTATGTTCTTGATGTAATAATTGATCAACTTTTTCGATAAATTGTTTTAATATGTTTTCATCTACTGCTTCAGTTGGTGGGTTTTCTCCTATGTGATAAATATACCAACCATCAGGCTGGATTATCACTTTTTCCCACAGTTCATCTAATTGATGCCAACGTAAAGTACTAGTAAAATTACCTTTATAGGATTGTTGAAATGAAGTCATATTTATTTAAATCGAGAAGTTGTAAGGTGAATATGATTATTTACACAATAAATACAGATTATCTTAAAACAATGATGACACACTAAGAAAGATTACGTCAAATTTTTTTAATACAGATTTAACTAATATATTGGATTTATGATGATTTCTTACAAAATAAATAGTATAAAATTATTCTTCCTCCGGCAATATAAAGGCACGGCAAATTTATAGGTTACACCAACCAATGCGTAAGTCTTAGTTTGGTTTATATTTGGTTAAAAATTTATCTAAGTTATTTGCAAAATTTTTGCGATCGCTTTGGTTTAGTGCTGGTGGTCCACCAGTATTGATTCCACTAGATCGTAAAATATCCATAAAATCTCTCATATTTAAACGTGCTTTAATATTTTCAGTTGAATATAATTCCCCACGCGGATTAAGGGCATGACTACCTTTTTCTATTACTTCTGCTGCTAGTGGAATATCACTGGTTATTACAAGGTCACCAATATTAAGTCTCTTTACTATTTCATTGTCGGCAACATCAAAACCGGCTCGGACTTTTATGGATTTGATATAGCGTGATGGTGGGGTATGCATAGGTTGATTTGCTACGAGAGTTAGTTCTATTTTGGTGCGTTCTGCTGCTCTAAATAGAATATCTTTTATTACTACAGGACAGGCATCTGCATCTACCCAGATTTTCATTATAGTTTTCCTAAAAGATTTGTAATTATTGGATAGATTTATAGCAATTCTTAATGGTTTTCTTCGATAATTTGTCATTAACATCAGCAGTTAAGATAGTTTCAAGTCCAGTTAAATATACTGTAGAGTTCTTGATAGAGCAGTTCTGCCTGAAAAAATTTCAAGATTAAAATCCCAATCAAGTTCAGTTTTAACCTTTTCATTAGATAGTTTTGTTACTGCTTCAGATTGTTTTAAAGAATTATCAAAGGTACTCACAACATCAATATTAATTTGTGGAATTCTTCTAATTTTATTTTTTCAAAGGATGTGACACCCATTTCAATATGAACAGATTTTGTTTTTCGATATTTTCTATAATCTCTTCCAATACCATCCTTTATTTCTGAAAGAATACTGTTGGTATTTTTCATTTATTTTTGCTTTTTCTTCAATATTTTTAATGCTATCATTTACATTAAGATGTTCATATGATATGGACTTTTTATTATCAAAAGTAATTTTCAATGTAGCTAAAAACACATCTTCCTTATTAGGGATTGTGCCTAATTCTAATAACGCATAAATGCAACTAAGCACAGTACTTTTACCACTACCATTAACACCTGCTAATACATTGACATCAGGTTCTAAATTCCATTCAAAATCAAATTTATCCCATAAACCAGATATTTCAACTTTAGTTATATGATGAAGATCGTCAGACATTTGCTTGCTCCTGAATATTGTCAATTGATAAATTTTGCCTTGCTACTAATAACTTTAGAATAATGAATGTAAAAGTATTTCTTCACATTATAAAAACTGATACATTAAGGTTAATAGCTAAACTATGAATCATAAGTATTATACTACAATATCGGCTTTGATAGTAGATTGTAAGAAAAAATTCAACTTGGGCTACTGCCTTTGAAAGTATTCACATTTAGTAGGATTACACCATTCTTCTCTCGCCGCTAGGTCGGTCTTTAAGATAAAGTTAAAATTGTGGTTATTTGCTGGACAGTATCTACTAATTCTAATTCTGCTTGTACGAGTTCTAAGTCTGTTTCATTGTTGGTGAAGATGGTTTCGGCTTTTTTTAGGTCGTAGATGGCTTCTTGTAGTTGTGATTGTTCGTGGTAGTTTTTGCCGATATAGTAGTGGGTAAAGCCGATGGTTTCTTGGGCATTAGTTTGGTACGGTGCATAAGTGAGAACGTCATTCGCAACAAACAGCTATCCGCAAGAGACATAGGAATATTCGCATACTTTCGCATCAAATCACTCACTGCTTTGGATTCTTGCAACAAATGGAATGGACAACCAGCCTTGGTTTAGCATATTGATTAGGTCTTCTGCATCACCACCATTGCGACTGACCAAAAGCTTCTGTCAAAATTGCTTCGCAAGTCAATAATGGTAAACCAATTTGTTCAAGTTGGCTACAAACCCAAACGTGATAAGTATCATGCTTGCTCAAATAAGCCACTAACGGTCCAGTATCTGTAATTACTCCGTTTTTCATTCACCAAAACCTTGGAAATAAACTGAATAAACTGAATTAATCGAAAGGTCATTAGGTGCTTGCTTGATTTTCCCACAAAATGCTTGGGCAACTTTTGCAAAGGATATTAGCGGTTGTTGCACATTATCAGTAGTTTCTCGTTTCAAGAAAATAATTTCTTGTCGCCAGGAGCAAAAGGTAAGGTACCCAAGTTAATTGTACCAACTTCATTAATTGTGGTTTCTATACGATGTGCATACATAAAGTATTCCTGTTTGGGACAGTCTGATTAATTTAAACCTGATTTCTTATAATTTAATGTTAAATATATATTGTAATGGCTTGTTTATCTTTAGGTTTCAAGAATGCAGATTCTTGTTTTAAAATTTCCCCGTTTCTGCTAATTTCTACTAAGTAAAGACCACCTAAAGTTGTCTCTTGAATATCTTTTTCAAAAGAAATATCTGTCTTATATGATGAATCATTATAAGAATTACTACTGAAAGCGCGAGTAGCTATTTGTCCATTTACATCAGCACTGAAAACTTCAGTACTCGACCACATATTCAATTCTAAAAAATTTACTCCATCCTGTTATCCATACTGATGGATTAGCAACAATTACACAATAATCCCCATTTTCATTTGGTATCGAACCTTCTAATCCTTCTGCTAATACAAAGGAACTAAAGAGAACTACCAAAATACATATTAATCTTGTAAATATTTTTAACATTATTTTTACTCCTAATATTACTTACAGTTTTGACAAAGTTTGATTGACATATTAACTACTTACTGTAAAATATATTTACTATTCCTAAATATTATCCGCTAAATTCAGTATACTAACAATGTAGTATTTAATACACCCTTAAAACAATAATTTAATCCTAATTAATTTTTATGTCAAGCAAAGATTCTAATTTACTCACAGAAATACGAGAATTGATGCGACACTTGCATTACTCCATTTCCACAAAATGTAAAGAAACTATTGAACCAGAAAAGAAAGTTGAGGATTATTTAACTCATTTAGCTTAACAAGGAACAGAGTATCTACCAATTTTTATTACTATTTTGTAATTATTCAAAATCATTTTTTTCTCGTTCCTAATATCCACGTTGGGAATGCCTACCAATGCGTTCCCTCATCAATAAAACTCGTAAGCCGTATATATTTAATTATTTGGTAGCACCTTATCTCTAACTAAATCCTATTGAAATGGTCTAAAGTTAAAAGCTATCTTAGGAAGATTCCTATTTTAGACTGAACAATTGTATACTGCTATTGCTGAGGCTCTTAATACTATTACCTCTTCTGATGCTCGTAATTCTTTTATACATTGTCTTTAATTTTGTATACTACATTATTGGGAATTGCTATAGTGTGTGCAACTTGTAGGTGTATAATCTGAAGCATCATACATCAATCTATCCATGTGGTGTATGATGGTTTAAAACGATGCGTGTGACGCACCCTACTTGCTAACCAGCACTTGTTGCTTTTACTAGTCACTACGATGCGGAACCTATCAAGTGAAACAGGCGTTAGCGATAAAAAAGTATGCGGCACTTGAGAAATTTATTTCACCACCTTAAATACACAGTTAATTTTAAAAAACTATATGGTAATGAATTACCCTTCGTACATTACTATCGAATATTAATTCACTCAAAATAACCTATCTATCATGAATATTAAACGTATTGGATTAACTCTTTTCATATTACTTCTTCTATCTAAACCTACATTAGCATCAGAATTAAAAAACTGTATGCTAGATGCATTTACTAGATTGCCTGAAAAAACAACCGTTGGTGAGATAAGAAAACTTTGTTCCACACCAGATACACAAACTATTAAAACACATGCAAAACAGGATTTTGGAATTGTCGAAGAAAGAATAAAAATTGATAAATCCAACGTGCTTAAACCCTTCACTCTAATGTCTCATCACCAAAATTATTTCTTGCTTGCTGTCCATAATCTTAACGGTTGGAGTACAAATGAAATAGAAGAATTGACAGGCAATGATGAAATTGACCTAGATAGTACAGAAGCACAATTTCAACTAAGCGTAAAAACGCCACTGGCTACTAATATTTTAGGCAGCTCTATAGACCTATACGGAGCTTACACATTACGGTCTTTTTGGCAGGTGTATAATAGTGCAAATTCTTCTCTCTTTAGAGAAAGTAACCACGAACCTGGGGCATGGCTCCAAATACCAAACGATTTAGAAATATTTGGTTTCAAAAATACAGCAAATACTCTTGGTATAGTTCATCAATCAAATGGTCAAAGAGGGAGCTACTCCAGAAGTTGGAATAGAGTCTATGCTTCTTTCATTTTTGAAAAAAATAACCTTGCCTTTGTAATCAAACCGTGGGTTCGAATAGCTGAAGATGAAGAAAATGATGATAACCCTGATATCACAGATTATCTTGGTCATGGAGAACTCCGTATTGCATACAAAAATGATGAACATGTGTTCAGTTTTATGTCACGAAATAACCTCGAATCTGGTCTTAAACTTGGAGCTATTGAGCTTGGTTGGAGCTTCCCGATTTTTGGGTATGATTTTTTAAAAGGATATGTTCAATATTTCTCCGGCTATGGTGAGAGTCTTATTGACTACAATTATTATGTAAACCGCATAAGTGTTGGCTTTTTACTCACTGATTTTTTGTAAAGCACGTTGGTTGGACTGAAGCTCCTCGAAATCCAAAAGCAAGCGTAAGGTATATAAGCCGAAGTATCATACACATATCCATGTGGTGCATGACAGTATCGTTTATGTACCCTACGGGCTACCTGAATATTGTTCTGTACAAAGCTAAATTATAACCAATCTACATGAATAATAATATATTCAATATGAATTTGTAAATAATATGGAAAACGCAACTATAAAAGATTTAGCTTATTTAATTCGAGAAGCAAAGGATAAAAATCAACCTAAGCCTATTTTCTTTTTAGGAGCTGGGGCTTCTAAGACTGGTAATATTCCTTTGGCTGGTGAGATTGTTACTGATATTTTGGCAAAATATTCGACTAATCCAAAAATTGCCAGATTGCCAGATACGGATAGGATTTATCCAAATTTGATGAACTGTTTGACGGCTAGTGAACTCAATGGATTACTTAGATGATGCAGATTTTCAAAAATTGCTCTCAAAATACAATTAATAATTTTCAGAAGGAGTGTTGTAAGGTCGGTGTAACACAGTGAAACCGACCATTTGAATTTTACCGACTATAGCATTACAAATTAACAACCTGATATTTATCTTGAAGTTTATTAAGAATTAAGCATTCATAATTAAGAATTGCTATATACTTATTTTTATAGGTAGTTATCATTTTTTTAAAACTTCTCCCAAAAACTGTCCAGTATACGACCGTTTATTCTTAACCACGTCCTCTGGAGTCCCTGTCGCAATAATCTGTCCGCCTTTATCACCACCTTCTGGCCCCAAATCTACAATCCAATCCGCAGTTTTTATCACATCCAAATTATGCTCAATAACCACCACCGTATTCCCATGATCCCGTAACCGATGCAATACATTTAATAATAACTCTATATCGTGAAAATGCAAACCAGTAGTAGGTTCATCAAGGATATATAAAGTTTTGCCGGTATCCCGTTTTGACAACTCTTTGGCTAATTTAATCCGTTGAGCTTCGCCGCCAGATAGAGTCACCGCATTTTGACCTAGAGTAATATAAGATAAACCAACATCCATCAAAGTTTGCAATTTACGAGTCAACACTGGAATAGCGGAAAAGAAATCCCTAGCTGCTTCAACACTCATAGCCAATACTTCGTGAATAGTTTTACCCTTATATTTGATGTCCAAAGTCTCCCGATTATAACGTTGGCCTTTGCAAACATCACAAGTTACATAAATATCTGGCAAAAAGTGCATTGCAACCTTAATCAGTCCGTCGCCCTGACAAGCTTCACACCTGCCACCTTTGACATTGAAACTAAACCGGCCAATTTTATAACCTCTGGAACGGGCTTCTGGAGTAGCAGCAAACAGTTCTCGAATTGGGGTGAAAATACCAGTATAAGTGGCCGGATTAGAGCGTGGAGTTCTGCCAATCGGACTTTGGTTAATATCCACCACTTTATCCAATAAATCCAAACCTTTAACAGCCTTATAACCTGCAATTTCTAAATTAGCTCGATTCAATCCGTTGGCGGCGATGGGATATAAGGTATCGTTGATTAAAGTTGATTTACCCGAACCAGAGACGCCAGTGATGCAGGTCATCAAACCTAACGGTAATTCCAAATTGATAGCTTTTAAATTATTACCAGTTGCTCCTTGCAAATATAAAAAACTATTTTTATCAACAGGCTGGCGTTGTTTAGGAATGGCTATACTACGTTTTTTGGCTAAGTACTGCCCAGTTATAGATTTATTAGTTTTAATGATATTGACCAATTTACCCTGTGCTACTACTTCCCCGCCGTGTATTCCGGCACCTGGCCCAATATCAATAATATGATCCGCCGCTCGAATCGTTTCTTCATCGTGTTCCACCACAATCACAGTATTTCCCAAATCTCGCAAGTGAATCAGAGTTTCTAGCAAGCGTTTATTATCTCGTTGATGCAGCCCAATTGATGGCTCATCCAACACATACATAACCCCAACCAGCCCAGCTCCAATTTGACTAGCCAATCGAATCCGTTGGGTTTCGCCACCAGACAGGGTATCAGCACTACGGTTTAAACTTAAATATTCCAGTCCCACATTAATCAAAAATTGTAATCTGGTATTTACCTCTTTCAGAATTTTCTTAGCAATTTTGC
>DAOUSR010000242.1 GCA_030627125.1 Thioploca sp. | reverse complement strand
GTTCTGCTATTTTTGTGGGATTTAGTAAGGCTTGTTGAATTTCTGCTGGTTGAGATTTGATGTTCAGTATCTTTAGGATATCTAAATCGAATTTTTCCTTGATGGAGTTGTTAATGGAAATCTGTTTTGCATTGCCAACTATGCCAAGATTATCTAACTTTTTGGCTTGTTCCTCAGCAAATATGGTAATTTCTTGGTGTGGTTTATTAGGATTTAGTGATACTGAACCTGTGGTTAGGAGTTCATATACCCATTTGGTTCAATGCCATTAAGTTAAGAAAATAAGTAATATTAATCAATAATTTATAATGTAGGTCGGGTTAGCTTATTGAGCATAGCGAAGTAACCCGACAATCGATTAAAAATATTAAAATATTTATTAAGGTACAATTTTTGCTTAATAAAAAGATTGACCTAATTTATAATATATCTAATTGATATTAAATGTGAAATCCTTAACTTAATGGCATTGATACTGTTGCATGGAAACTAGAATTATTACAAACAAACTACCTTCCCAACTTGAGCATGTAACATTCCATTCAACAACCTCTCCCAATCCACATTACTCTGAAACTTAACCAAACCATAATGTTGTTTAAGATATTGTTCTCTTTGCTTATCGTCATCTTGCTTTAATTCCAATACCAACTGCAACTCCTCCACAAAATAATCTACCGTATATTTCCCAACCACATAATTCTGCTGTAAATTAAATCCATCAAACACCTTTGGCAAAGCTTCCTGCCAATCAATACTTTCCTCTGGCAATTCCTCAACATCTCCAAAAACCTTCTGCTTCAACTCCAAACCAACTACCGAATCAATCCCCAACACAATCTTACCAACATCCTCCA
The DNA here is from genome assembly GCA_030627125.1 of Thioploca sp. Classification (GTDB taxonomy): domain Bacteria; phylum Pseudomonadota; class Gammaproteobacteria; order Beggiatoales; family Beggiatoaceae; genus DRQV01. Next base: position 2,226 of record DAOUSR010000242.1, on the reverse strand, counting down.
TTGTATAACCATTCAACCGAGTCGACTTTAAACCAGCTTGCTTGATCGTTGCGTAATCAAGTTTAATCGGAGTAATTTCACTAAAATGACTCTTGAGATAACTATCAAGTGTACTTTTAGGCACGTCAATAAACTTAAAAATATCCTGTTTAATTGCAATTTTACTGTTGATTGAAGCAACAAAACTAGATTCCTGCAAAACTTCAATAATGTTGTAATGCTTCTGAGCCAATTTTTGGATATTAACCGACATTCCACAAGATTGTTTAATCGCAGCTTCCAAAGCAGTCCGTACTAATGCCACCAATAAAAACACACATCTCTGGCCAATATGTTTCTGATTTTTCCGTAATTTACCATGAACAAATGCCAAAGCATACGCCCGCATCAGAGACTCAATAAATTTGCTGTCATAAACTGTAATATATCTCCCTTTATGAGGACTATTTTTAGCTGTCACTTTAACCGAGTTTGACCTCATGCCTTGAGCCTTGTCAATAAACGGTTTAAGCTCTTTTGGAGGCCAGTTAGTAGCCACGCTCTGTAAAGCTTTATGATAGATTCCCAAAAAGTCAGCAAGCCCCCGTTCGCTAAGTACGGATGAACCATCACTCAATACATAAGCATCACATTTAACTCCGGGAATTAATTCTAGTTTGCCATAACGAGTTGCTTCTGGTTCTACAACTGGTTGAGAAATATCAGCATAACCAACATTATATAGCTTAATTACTTCACCAACTTTGGCACGTAATATACCGTTAGCTAAAGCTTCCCAATTTATCAAATGATTAAATCGAACTAAACTATAACGTTGATTAACAAACTGTTCTCGTTCAGCTTCTTTCTTTTGATCGTAAGTAGCATGATTATCAAACCCATTACATTCTAAAGCTAAACCTAATTCCTTAATGAGAAAATCAGCTCGATATTTACCAACTGGATAATTATGGTGAAAACTAAATCCAGCAAATACTTTGGTCAATATTTTCTGCCACTCTATTTCACCTTTAGTCTCTGGTTTAGCGAATGAGATAATTTCACCAAATACCTGTTGTTTTAATTCTTTACCAACTTGACTCTTCATATTAAGAACAATCTTAGCCACATCTTCTAAACAATAACCATTCATCCTTGGAGCATTGAAACCAGCTTCTAAAATAGTTGGACGACTTAATTTAATTGCTTCAATATCATGTTTGTGTTTGTTCAAGTATCCATTTAGAACTCCAATTGAGACTCCACAAAATTTAGTAATATCCTGTTTAATCGCAATTTTTCCATCAATAGAACAAGTCAAACCAAGTTCTTTTATTTCCCAAATCACTTGTTTGATGGTAGTTTGGATATTAGGTGATAGACCACAGGATTCTTCAATAGCTGTGTACAAAGTGGTTTGAGCTAGTGATGATACTAATAAAACTGCTCTATAGCCGATATGAATTTGATTTGGGCGTAATTTACCCCCTGCTAAAGCTAATGCGTAGCCACGTATAAAGGACTCAATAAACTCAGCATCGTAAACAATAATATTTCGACCTTGATACGGACTATTGTTGGCAGTCACTTCAATTGAGTTTGACCTCATGCCTTGAGTCTTATCAACAAACGGTTCAAGGGTTTTTGGAGGCCAGTTAACTGTCACGCGATTTAAACGTCTTTGATCTATTCCCAAGAGTTTAGCAGTTCCACGTTCACTCATAACTGCTGACTCGTCATCTAATACATACCCGTCACTGATAATACCGGGAATTAATTCTACTTTCCCATAAAATACTGCTTTTCTGGTTTTCATTTTGTGAACCATGATAGTTTGTTTATTATTTTACAGTAATGGCTTTTTTCTATCAAGGAATGTTTGAAGGGTTGAGTTATGAGTTGGTTTTGAAGTTAATGCTGGTTGGAATAATTTTAAAACGCTCTCATACCATTTTATAGTTCGGCGTGTTGTTTTACCTATTCCAACATCTTGATATTGAGCGTATTTGAGACCTTCTTTAGTTAGTTCGTAGTAAATCTGTTTCTTCTGATCATAGTGTTTAATTTGCAATCCCATTTCAATTAATTTCAAATTGATCTTTTTAGCACTTTGTAAACCAGTTCGTTCCGCTATTTTTGTGGGATTTAGTAAGGCTTGTTGAATTTCTGCTGGTTGAGATTTGATGTTCAGTATCTTTAGGGTATCTAAATCAAATTTTTCCTTGATGGAGTTGTTAATGGAAATCT
>DAOUSR010000197.1 GCA_030627125.1 Thioploca sp. | reverse complement strand
TCTGAATTTACATCAGTTGGAGTCTCATCTTCTGAATTTACATCAGTTGGAGTCTCATCTTCTGAATTTACATCAGTTGGAGTCTCATCTTCTGAATTTACATCAGTTGGAGTCTCATCTTCTAAATCTGTATCCAAAGAATTTTGCTCTTTTAGTATTTCCAATACATTAAAAGCATCTGCAAGACTAACAGTTTCCTCACCAGTAATAACATAAATATCTCGTTTTCCTTTTGAAGCATTAGCAGCAATTTTTATTGTAACTGTTGCTTGAGTTTTGTTATCTACTTTAGTTGCTAATACTTCAATACCATTGTTATTTTGGAATGTAATCTCAGTTATACCATCAATAAAATTAGTATTATTACTTGAAATAATTAGAGTTAATTCATTATCTTGCTTGCCTTCAGTTGGAATTATATTATTAATTGCAACAGGTTGAGAAGAACTACCTTTCACATTTAAAAGACCAGTAGTACTATTGTCGTTAGCAATTTCATTATCAGTAGTTATAGTTAAACGATGAAAGCCTTTAATGCTATTTTCATTAGTGTTTACAAACACTGTCATAAAAGTAGGGCTGTTGATAATTTTACTGGCAATAGTTATGGCATTGTCATCAAAATTTGGTATGGAATTTTCGTTGAAATTAGTATTATGACCGTATATTAGCATTTCTAAATTACTAGAATTATCAGAAATAATGTTTGGTGTTGTACTTAAAATTCTAGGTTCATTGGATACTTGAACAACTCTCAGTATTTTTTCGCCATTAATGATTTCTTCAGTTCCGTCTTTTAAAGATGTTATAACATTTATATCATAAGAATTTAGATTAGTTTGAGAAGGTATTTCTACATTAATAATCATTTCAATATCTGACAATACAGCCCAACTCTTTGCTATGATTCCACCATCAATGGTGATATTATCAATATCTGATTCATTAAATTTGGTTTGTGATGAGGCTTTAATTAAAATATCGGCAGTAGCATCTCGTGGTAATTCAGCAGGGATAACATTTACTATTGTTGGTTTAATAACACTGTTAAGAATATTGCCTATTATATCCGCAAAAGAATCATCACCTTTTTCTACGTTAATGCAAGTAACATTTTCTGCTTCACAATTATAACTAGATTCTTCACTATTAACTTGTGGACAGTATATGAACAACAAAATTAAAAATATATGGAAGAGTAATTTTGACATTTTGAACATTTCCTTACAAAAAGGAACAAGATTGAATGGATTAAAAGATAAACACTAATTATCTAGTAAATACAATAATTTAAATACTTAAAATCCTATTAATCTATTTAATCTTGTTCAAATTAGTGAAATTAAGTGAAGATTTCTCTTCACTCAAAAGAATTAATTAAAATTTATTCAGCCTCAGAATTTTCAGCATCCGAATCTGAACAACTACCTGTCAACAAGGTATAAATTTCAATATTTTCAGCAAGTGCTTTTTCTGTTGGTTCTGTTATATCTGAATAAGGATATGGAGAAGCATCAGTTACTAACACTATGATTCCACCAGCTTTTACATAAGGAACAGCCATTTGTAAAGCTTCTACAGATGCTTCTGGGCATAAACCACCACCTTCAGCTTGCATGTCATTAATACGATCTACAATAACATTTGGATCGTTAGTTATGGCTTCCAGTTTCACATGATCCTTAAAGCTAATAAAGCAAATGCGTGGAGTTTGGTTAAGGCCGTCCATGACTTTTTTCAACTCATCTTTGACCCAGTTCATTTCCATTTGCATACTACCAGTAATATCAACGACTATGCAGATGTCAGATTTGTAAGTATGAGGCACAAATACCTTGGTTTTCTCTCTTTCAGAATAAGGAGAATATTCATTACTACTAATTCTAACATTATGAATTAACAGTAATAACCCTGGGTCTTTGACTACCATATTTACCATCACTGTAGCTTGACTAACGCTATCAGCAGAACTAACACTTAAGTCATTTAGTTCACATTTAATAATTGGAAATTTACTAGTATCACAACTACCATATTGAGTGGAAACTGGGTTAGAAGATTGTAATTCAACACCATCTGGCAATTGAATTTCTAATTTAACTCCAGTTGCTTTTTGAGTAGCATATTGACTTAACTCAGCAGTTATTTCAAGATGTAATGTACCACCTGGATTAACTGGGTCAGGAGTATCTTCAATATGCACAGATAGATGAGGACGGAATAAAGTCCAAGTTCTATGTGCATCAACGCCATACTCATTAGAAGTGACTGTAGCCGAAGTCATCACACTACGTCCAGTAGATTCCTCAGCTTCAACTTCAATCCTAATAATTGTTCTATCATTTGGTGTTAAATCTGCTACATTACAAACTATAGTATTAAGCTCTTGATTTATTTCACAGTTACCATCAATAGCAGCAGCAGAAATAATTTTAGCTTGCTCTGGAATTATGCCACTAACTACAACACCAGTAGCTATTGAATCAGCAGTGTTTTCCACTATAAAGGTATAACCAACTCTATCACCTTGATAAACAGTCCAAGAATCAGGTTTAATCTTGATAGATGGGCCATTAGGATTAACTATTAATTCTCCAAAAGTTCTACCAGTGTTTCCTGGACTACCATCACTTGGACAGGTATTTTGACTAACTATAAATGGATGATTGCTGGTACCGGTATCAGTATTAATCGTTAAATCATACTCACCGTATGCCATTCCTTCGATAGTAGCAAAACCAGATTCGTTAATAATACCAAGATGTTCACCAGTATTTATCTCACCACCAGCAATTGGATTACCTAACTTATCATTGATAATAAAATCTGCTGTACAAGGACCTTTAGCAGTCACTTCAAAACAACTTTGAGTGGTAGCAAATTCATTACCAGTATAAGCAACTAAATCAGCAAACCCAACTTTAGCTTCAGAATCAATTTTAATCAGCAGTTCAATTTGAGTTGCATTGATTACTTTAGTTTCCAAAATATAGATGTCTTGTCTATTACCAAAGGTAGCTTTAGTTTCACCTTCAACAAAATTAGTGTTTTCGGCATTAATAACTATCCTGCGAATAGCACCTTGAGCACCTTGACCACATGAACCTATAATTTTTGGTAAAGTACTTTTAGGTATTATTGTCAAAGAAATATCAATAGGTGAATCATAATCGGAACAAGATTCTCCCACAATGTTATCTCCAGTTTGTAAAACTGCTTTATGAAGTCCAAGAGAAGCATTTTCTGCTACACTGATTTTAGCAGTTATAGAATCTGAAGTTTTAACAGCAATATTATCAATGGTTACACCGTTTCCGAAACTTAAATTGGATTGGTTATTAGCACCGATATTGATACCATTAATTTCAATAGTAGTAATTTCACCAACAGATACAGTATTTGGATTAACAGCTAAAATACGTTGCTCTTCTGAAGCAGCTAATATTTCTAATATTCCCAAACCAGTTGCAGTTTCAGTAATATCATCACTTTGACTGACAATAGTAATATCAAGAAATCCAGCACTTGCAGTTTCAGCTACAGTCACATTGGCCTTTATTTCAGTATTAGAAATTACTTCAATATCATTGACCGTAACACCTGTAGCAAAATTGATTTCACTATCTTCATTGAGAGCAATCCCAATATTAGCAACATTCAAAGTTACATCAATAGTTTTACCTTGTGGCAAGGCATTTGGAGTAACAGAAATAACGGTAGGAGATACTGTACTGTGCATCAAATTTAAAGCAGTATTTTCGTATCTCTTGGCACCAGCTTCTGTACCATCATTAACTGCAAAAGGAGTTACAAATAAACCACCAGTTTCTTTAGCAATACGAGAAAATACTTCTATCGCACCAATACTATTTTCACCACCAGCATTATTAGCTTGACAAACTCCAACACAATCATCACCTGACAGAATAACATCAACTTTAACTGCTTTGGAACGTAATGCTTCAATTAAGTTGGCAACATTAACATCGGCATGTGAAGAGGCATCAGTTACAACTATTACTCTTGCTCCATACGATAATTTAGGCAATGCTTCTTTTAACGCTTGTAAGGAAGCTTCTGGACAATCTAAACCACCATCAACTTTAAGACTTTGAACATGAGACAATAAAGTTGACATGTTATTAGTCATAGTGCGATAGGTAACATCATCCTTAAAGGTTATTAAACCAGCATTTGGAGCTTCACCGTTTAAAGTTTGAATGAACTTAGTTATACTAGAAATCAAAGCATCAATTTCCTCGCCCATCGAACCAGTGATATCTATTACAAACATTAACATAGCATTATCAATACTTGGGCCTATTACTATATCATCAGTTGGATCATCATTATCACAACCAATACAAGCCTCTTCAGTTGGATCAGGAATTGGTGGCGGAACCAGTGAAAATGTAGTTGAGTTACAATTCATTTCTGGAGTTTGCTCACTAGTAAAACTACTAGTAATTTGTCCAATACCAACTTCCATAGCTTTATATTCTAAGTCTATGGAAACATTATCACCACTTACCAAAGTATCTAAAAAGCAAGAAATAGTTTTACCAGCAGAATTACAATTACCTTGTGCAGTATTAACATATACTAATTCCAAACCTTCTGGATAAGTAATTGCTACTCTGGTATTGGTAATTGCAGTTGTTGCAGTTTGGCTATTGCTAACAGTAATTTTAGAAGCCATTGTATTGCCAATTTCATATTTACTGGTAACACCGGTACATGCTACACTAGCAGAATATTCAACTTTTGCTGGAGGAGTTGCGGCTGAAGGTGCTGGAATTTCAGCTGGTACAAAGTCAGGCGGACAATCTAAACAGCTAATTCCTGAAGCTTCAAAAGATAGACTGAATGGTCGGCCAACGTTAGTGAAAATATTATAAATATAACCGCTACCACCAGAACCACCAGAACCACCACTGCTAGTAGAACCGCCACTAATAGAAGAACTATTAGGTTCACTGTCAAAAGCAACCACAACTTCCATTAGGGTAGATTCACCACCACCTAAAGAACCTAAATATTTACATTCAAGTATTCTTGTTTCTGGAGTGATATTGCAATTATCATCAATACCGCCATTGGCTGGAGCATTGTAGTTAGGCAAATTATCACCTATCATCTTTGCAGAAACAAACTGAACACCATAAGGTAAAGGGTTACTGGAAGAAGTTCGCATTTCCACTTGATTTGCCGGTGCATTTCCACTGTTAGAAATGGTAACGGTATAAATCATTTGCCCACCTAACTCAATCTTAGTATGGTTGGCTTGCATGTTCATTATAAGATTAGGAGCATAATTGATTGTACCTAATGCTGCATAAGGTTGGCTGTCATAGGCTGAAAAATTTAAGCTTATATTTTTATAACCAATTTCGTCTACTTCAATAGTATAAGTATGATTACCGGGTTCGCTAAAACCGTTAATACAAAATTTACCAGCACTATCAGGAGTTGCAATCAAATTTCCAAGCTTTGCTGTAACCTTAGAAAATGGTATAGTTTTGTCAAATATAGTAACAGCACCACAAAGATTATAACTAATTATGGCATACATATTACTAGCAGCACCTAAAGGACTAGTATCACTTACGTTAGCAGTACTAGTTACTTGTTTATAACTCCCATGATTCAAAGTAACTGTATGGTTGCCAACTGTAGCAACTGGAATAGTGTAATCACCATTAGCATCACTAGTAGCAGTTTTACCACCTG
>DAOUSR010000015.1 GCA_030627125.1 Thioploca sp. | reverse complement strand
TTGGACATTTCATATGTTTTTTTTTCCGAGATATTTGACCTTATATTATACACCACTACTTTGTTTAGGACTACCAAATTTTTTTAATAAGATTGAATGAAGCGAAAGTTTCACGTCCAATTATGTGAGAGCCTTTGGGGGAAGTTCCTAAGGGCTACTCACCTTTAGATTGTTTATTCTCCGATGGAAGCATCTAAAGCATTACTAATAAGTGCTGATTGTAAAGACATACATCTTTCTCCAATAGCCATTTGTTCTGATTCCAATGTATTACTTGCAAATGCTAATGCGTATCCAGTTATAAAAGATTCAATAAATTGTATATCATAAACTACAATTTTCTTGCCTTTATGAGGACTATTTTTTGCGGTAACTTTTATTGGTTCATATATTACAAATGGGCTTTGATTGATAAATGGTTTGATTGTTTCTGGTGGCCAATTTTCCCTTATACTACTCAAGAGTTTTTTGTCGATTCCTAATAAATCAGCAGTTCCACGTTCACTCAGAACCGTAGTATTATCACTCAATACATAACTATCAGATTTAATTCCAGGAAATAATTCTACTTTTCCATAATGGGTAGCTTTCAATTTTTTCATAACATTTACTTGGTTAGATACAATTATAAATTTTTCACTCTTAAAAATAGGACTTACGGATTGATAAGATAATTATTCTGTTAAGATGCGGCTTAAGAACAATGGTTTTCAAAAGTCAAAATCCGGTCATAAACGCTCGAAATAAGAAGCTCCTCACACATCCTGAATACCCATTTTGTATGAGCAAGATATTCATGCCAATTAAGCACATAATACTGCCTTGCGACGTAAGAACAGTGCCTTTCGATGATGAACATTATGCCAAATTTAAGAAAGGGCTTCAACGTACTTTTGATGTTCATCAAATTATTCATTGTCCGTCTCCATTGTACGGCGTAGTTGTTGCATTGGGTATTATTACAGGAGCAATTGGGGTCTGGAGGATATTTTAACACATTGCTTAATATCTAGTCTTAATTCCTTAAATTAGCTACCTAAAAAAAACGTTCTGATAAAGATACGAGCATAATGATCCACTAGCAGAAACATAAACAATAGATTTAGGTAAAAAATAGAATAACTAAATGTTTTCATAGCTAATTTATCGGAATCTTCCGTGATATATAACGTAATGGCGTAACGTAAAAAACCTATTCCTAATGCAATTGCTCCGGCCAGATAAATCAACCCACTCATTTGAATGACAAAAGGTAAAATAGTCACGGCTACTAACAATATTGTATACAGCAATATCTGTAGCTTGGTAAATGGTACCCCATGAGTGACTGGTAACATTGGAATTCCAGCTTTCGCATATTCATCTCGTCGCCGAATAGCCAAAGCCCAAAAATGAGGTGGAGTCCACACAAAAATAATTAAAAATAATAATAAAGCTTCCGATTGAATTTCCCCAGTCATAGCCGTCCAACCTAATAATGGTGGGGCAGCTCCGGCAGCTCCGCCTAAGACAATATTCTGGGAAGTGGAATGTTTAAGAAAGATTGTGTAAATTACTGCATAACCAATTAAAGAAATAAAAGTGAGTATAGTAGTTAATAAATTTACGAAAAATAATAAAATTAACATAGCAATAACTCCTATGCTCACGGCAAATATTATTGCTCCTTTGTCATTTAAATCACCTTGTGGTAACGGGCGAGATTGAGTACGTTCCATAATTGCATCAATCCGTCGTTCTACTATCTGGTTGATTGCGGCTCCAGAAGCTGCTGCTAAACCTATACCTAGAGTAGCGAATATCGCAGTTTGCCATACCAACATACCTTGGGTTGATAACAACATACCTACTACTGCGGTAAAAATAATTAAAACAACTACTTTAGGTTTGCACAATTCAAAGTATTTCTTCCAACGGATAGACAAATTATTGGGTGATATTATTTCCATGATATTCTCATTATGATATAAATTTATAAGCCTATTATAATCAAGTTCACAGTTACAAATACTCCTTGATCAGACTTAATTGGATTAATTTAAAACTGTGAAAAGATTCTTAATAAATTATATCAAAAGAGTATAACCAAAATTACGATTAAACCGTTGTTTAAAATCTTCCATTGTTAGTTTGTGATTTTGAGTACCATGATGTTCTACTTTAATTGCTCCCATAAGAGATGCAATTCTACCAGTAGTTTCCCAATCTATATCATTCATTAAGCCATATAACAGACCACCACGAAACGCGTCACCACAACCGGTTGGATCATTAGCCGCTTTCACATCAGCACTAGGAATTTGATAAGTTGTGTCAGTTGTATAAATGGTAGAACCAGCTCCACCTTTGGTTACGATTAACGCTTGTACTCGTTCGACTATATGTTCTTCTGATAAACCAGTGCGTTCTTGCATTAACTGCCATTCATAGTCATTTACAATTACCCAAGTAGCTTGCTCAATAAATTGTAACAAATCATTGCCGTCAAACATTGGGATTCCTTGCCCCGGATCAAAAATAAAAGGTATTCCAGCCGCAACAAATTGTCTAGCATGTTCAATCATGCCTTCACGCCCATCGGGAGAAACTATACCAATAGTTACTCCTTTAGCTTGCGAAATTTTATTATTATGTGCAAAATTCATTGCCCCCGGATGAAAAGCAGTAATTTGATTATCATCCATATCAGTAGTTATAAATGCTTGAGCACTGTAAATATTATCTACTGTAGTAACATAAGTACGTGAAATTCCACATTTATCCATCCATTCAGCATAAGGAGCAAAATCTATCCCTACTGTTCCCATTGGTAAAGCATCACCACCTAATAGATTGAGATTATAAGCAATATTACCTGCACAACCACCGAACTCACGCCGTAAATCTGGCACTAAAAATGAGACATTAAGAATGTGTACTTGGTCTGGCAAAATATGTTTTTTAAATTTATCATGGAAAACCATAATAGTATCAAAAGCAAATGAACCACAAATTAAAGCTGACATAATAATTTTCTCTATAATTTAAACTAAGCACCATATCACAAAAAATATAAATTGTGAATTTTTACTAATCTAGTATATATGTTGGGGATAAGAAATTGAAATTTTAGGCTTGTAATGATAAGATTGTTGTTAATTTAATGAAATGATGGTATCGATTGGTATTGTCGTAAAATAACTCTTAACAATTTTAGTAGGATTTTAAGCACTTTTAATAGGTTAAATAAATGGCAAAAAATTTTCTTACCCCGGCTGAAACAGCTCAATCGTTCATAGCAGTTGGCGATTATAAAACCAAAATGCCAGTTCCTAAAATAATGGTATCATCATTTTTAGCTGGAGCATATATTGCTTTTGCGGCTCAATTGATGACTACAGTAACTCATGATATGGCAGGCTATTTTGGAGTTGGTTTTAGTAGTTTTATTGGAGGAAGTGTATTTGGTATTGCTCTCGTACTTGTGTTGGTAGCTGGTTCAGACCTCTTTACTGGTAATACTTTACTTACTATGGGCTGGTTAAATAATAATTTGACTACTAGCCAAGTATTAAATAATTGGTTTCTGGTTTATGTTGGTAATTTTATTGGAGCATTATTTTTAGTTTGGATGATGTTTTCCAGCGATATTTGGGCAGGTCATGGTAGTGAAATAGGAGCTCATGCGGTAGCCATAGCTTACAAGAAAACTCACCTTACTTTTATGGAAGCTTTTACTAGGGGAATAGGTTGTAATTGGCTAGTTTGTTTAGCAGTAGTAATTGTGGCTGCTGGGCAGGATACAATGGGTAAAATTATTGGAGCATGGTTTCCGGTAATGGCATTTATTGCCAGCGGCTTTGAGCATTGTGTAGCTAATATGTTTATAATTCCAGCTGGTTTAGTCGCTAAATTGAACCCTGCTGTTGCAGAAGTTGTCGCAGCTAATCATCCTACTTGGGACTTAAATTCTTTAAATTTCTACTCATTTTTTGTAAATAATTTAGTTCCAGTAACTTTAGGTAATATCTTTAGTGGAGCGGTATTGGTTGGTGGAGTATATTGGTACTTGTATGTGAAAGATGCTAAGACGGATTAATTATACAGATTTTACTATAATTCTGTTTGGAGCTTTCAGGCTTAAAAACCTGAAATAAACTCCAAATAAATCTACCATGAAAAACGTAAAATTTATTATTTTATATCGTCTTCCAATACATACGCAAAGGTAAATTTCCATTTTCCATCTTCTTGTTTCCTAAATATCAGATTTTCTATTCTAATTTTCTGATCTCCATGAAGATTCTTAGGCAGAAGAAGTTCTTTTTCCTTCATTACTTCTTTTACTGTTTTTTGAGCTCGACGATCAAGTTGGTTGAATATTGTTTGATACAGTTTTAAAAAAGCTTCTTTATCATAACTTCTTTCAGGATCATTATCTGAATCGCCACGAATTTTAAAAGGAAACTTAGTAACAGCAACAATTTTATCTGGCTCATCATTTAATACTGAAGCTCTAAACTTGGTCCAAAATACCAGTGCATCTGCTGGCACAAAAGATACTGATGGTATTACATCTTTTGCTTGTACCGGGTTTAAGAAAAAACAGCACATCATAATAAACACAGTATTTCTCAATACAAATATATTTTTCATCATCAATATTTTCAATATTATGGTTTTAATTAACCTACAAATTAATGTGTTAAAAATTGGCATACTTCACTAGTAAGTATGGTGATTTATATTTTAAACTATAACACATTAACTTTAATAGAACACATGCAGAATTGTATAGTATTGTTATTTCAAGGTTTAAATAATTCAAATTTGGACAGTCCTAAACAAAATAGTGGTTATGATATGTTGAAATTATCAAAAAAAACATAGTATCTATTATTATCAATAAGTTATATCTAAATATCCGGTACAAAAAAATAACTGTTATGACATTACGAAAAAAAACTTTATGGATGGTTGGAACTACTTTAGTAGGATTGCTAATTTTGTTACTAACTATCTCTTCTACCATCCTATTACAAGGTTTTGGCCAGTTAGAAGAATTAGAAGTTGAGAAAAATATAATTCGGCTAAATAATATTTTTGCTGATGAATTAGATAGACTATCTGTTCTAACGGAAGACTATGGTTCTTGGGATGATACTTATGAATACATGATTACCCATGATAAAAAATATATAACAACTAATTTTGTACAAAGTACTTTTGAAGATTTGAATCTTAATTTAATAATGTTATTGGATATAAATGGTAAAATCGTATTTGAAAGACATCTTCATAAAGCACAATTTGATGTAGAATCAGATAATTTTTATGAAAATATTGCTCCATTATTTCAAAATTCTAGTAAAAAAACTTATCAAATAAATGGTTTATTATTATTACCAAAAGAAATAATGTTGTTAGCGACTTATCCTATTATAACTAGTAATAAAGAAGGACCTAGTCGTGGCACTTTAATTATGGCATATTGTTTAGATGAAGAAAAAATTGATAAAATCAGTAATTTAGCTCAATTATCGGTAACTGTAGAACGTATCAATCAATCCTTACCCATTAATAAACGTATCCAAATTGTAGACGAAGAAAATATTGCTGGTTTTACTACTATTAAAGATATTTATAATCAGCCAGCGATATTGTTAAGAATATTAATGCCCAGAAATATTTTTAGGCAAGGATTAAATAGCTTAAGTTATTTGAGCATATTTGTATTTAGTTTCGCAATAATATCTGCCGGGTTAATTTTATGGTTGTTTGAACGCTTAGTACTAGCACGTTTAGCGATATTAAGTAAAGAAGCTGAAAATATAAATATTAACTGTAATCTAACTGTACAAGGTAACGATGAACTAGATCAATTAGCTCTAACAATTAATAAAATGCTGGCTGAGTTAAAAACTTCTAATGCAAAAACTTTACAGTTATTAGATGATAATCAATTTTTAACTAGTCGTTCTCTAGCTATGCAAGAAGATGAACGTCGGGAACTATCCAGAGAATTACATGATGAATTTGGTCAATGTTTAACGGCAATTCAAGCAGATGCAGAGAATATTGTAGAATTAATCCAACACGAGGATACTCAACTCACAGCAAAAATTATCCCCAGTGCCAATGCAATTATAGATACTTCAGGTCATATATACAACATAGTCCATTCTTTAATGCAGCAGTTACGTCCTAGTGGTTTAGATGAATTGGGATTGATAGAAGCATTGCAAGAATTAACCTCTACTTGGCAACAACGGCATAAAATAACTTGTATATTAACTATGACTGGTAATGATTTAAACTCGTTAGGTAACACAATCAATATTATCGTTTACCGAGTTATACAAGAAAGTTTAACCAACATTGTGAAATATGCTCAAGCCTCCCAAGTTATCATTGCTTTAAACACTAATGCAGAACAGTTAACCATTAATATTCAAGATAATGGTTGTGGTATGAATACCAATAACTATAAGCGTGGTTTAGGATTAATCGGTATTCGTGAACGAGTGCGATTTTTAAATGGTGAAATGAGTTTAACCAGTAATATTGATAAAGGCGTAAAAATTGCTTTGACTATTCCAATTACAGAAGAATATTTAAGCAAACATCAGAAATGGAAATGAATATTATCAATATATTACTAGTTGACGATCATGAAATTGTGCGGGCTGGTTATCATAGATTATTGGAAAATGCCGAAGATATTGCAATTATAGCTGAAGCAAATTGTGGTGAAGAAGCGTATAAAATTTATATTAAATTACAGCCAGATGTGATTGTTATGGATTTATCTATGCCGGGTATAGGAGGATTAGAAGCAGCTAGAAAAATTCTTGGATATAATAATGAAGCCAAAATTTTAATATTTAGCGTCCATGAAAATGAAACATTTTTAAGTAGAACCTTAGAAGCTGGAGTTCTGGGTTATATTACCAAACGTAGTGCAGCCAAAGTTATGTTAGAAGCAGTACGTACAGTTGCCCAAAACCAACAATTTATTGGTCAAGAAATGCAGCATTTTTTAGTAAAAGCAAATAATGATTTATTTGAGCAACTTTCACCTCGTGAATTTGAAGTTTTTTTATTGTTGGCAGAAGGAAAAAGTATTAATGAAATTTCTGAAATTCTGAATTTAAGTCCTAAGACTGTTGGACATCATTGTACTCATTTAAAGAAAAAATTAAAAATTAGTAATACTGCGGAACTTACTAGATTAGCGATGAGCAAAGGACTGTTAAAAATATAAACTATAGCGATTCCCTCTTAACTTAACAGCAATTATCAAGTATGCCGCAATCTCTAAACGAAATCATAAATACATCTATTCGACAGCTAACTAATTCTGATACTCCACGCCTAGATGCTGAAATTTTACTCTGTCACATCCTTAAAAAAAATCATAGTTATTTATATACTTGGCCAGAACAACAATTACCTGATGAGCAATATCAACAATTTCAAACTCTATTGATAAAAAGAATTCAAGGAGAGCCAATTGCTTATCTTACCGGCAGTAAAGAATTTTGGTCATTAGAGTTAGAAGTAACTAAAAATACATTAATTCCACGTCCAGAAACCGAATTATTAGTAGAACATGCCTTAAAACATTTGCCACTAGAAAGCTCTGTCCAAGTAATAGATTTAGGTACAGGAACTGGGGCGATTGCATTGGCGATTGCTAAAGAACGTCCTCAATGCCATATTATAGCTACTGATAAATCAGTTCAAGCCTTGCAAATTGCTCAACATAATGCTAAACGTTTGGAAATATATAATATAGAATTCATTGTCAGTGATTGGTTTTCTAGCAAGCTGCAACCAGCAAGTTTAATTGTCTCTAATCCGCCTTATATTAGCATTAATGATCCGCATTTAACCCAAGGTGATATCCAGTATGAACCACTTAGTTCATTGGTATCTGGAGTAGATGGTTTAGTCGATATTCGGCAAATTATTGTACAGTCCTACGAGCATTTACTAAATCAAGGTTGGTTATTATTGGAACATGGTTATAATCAAGCGGAACAAGTACGCCATTTATTAGCAGAAAATAACTATCAGTCTGTCATAACTTATAATGATTTAGCTGGACAGCCTAGAGTTACAGTGGGACAATGCGGGTAATAATTTATCTTGAGGCAGTTTGGATTAGAAATATGAGAAGAATTAATGAGATTATTAATAGCTGGAGTTGATGAAGTTGGACGTGGTTGCCTAGCTGGGCCAGTGGTTGCAGCAGCAGTTATTCTTGATGTTAACAAACCAATTGCAGGACTAGCTGATTCTAAAACTTTAACCGAAAAACAACGAGATTTTTTAGCCCAAAAAATTCATCAACAAGCATTAGCAACAGCGTTTGGTCGGGCTGAAGCTGATGAAATTGATGTAATTAATATTTTACAAGCCAGTTTATTAGCTATGCAACGAGCAGTAGAAAATTTACCTATCAGTCCAGATAAAGCCTTGGTGGATGGAAAATATTGTCCTAAACTAACTTGTGCTGTGGAAGCAATTATAAAAGGTGA
The DNA here is from genome assembly GCA_030627125.1 of Thioploca sp. Lineage (GTDB taxonomy): Bacteria > Pseudomonadota > Gammaproteobacteria > Beggiatoales > Beggiatoaceae > DRQV01. The sequence continues at coordinate 24,130 of DAOUSR010000015.1, read as the reverse complement.
TCAAACTGTTGCTGCTATTAGTGCGGCTTCAATTATTGCTAAAGTAGCTCGGGATCAAGAAATGCAAATTATTGATAATACTTATCCCGGTTACGGATTCAAATCACACAAAGGCTATCCAACTAAAGTTCATTGTCAAGCTTTAAAAATTCTGGGCATAACTCCAATCCATCGTAAAACTTTTGCTCCAGTGCGAAAAATATTGCTCACAACTTTTTTAGCGGGAGAGGTTGGCCATTTATAATTGTCTTTGATAATTCGTTTAATATATGGTATAAAATGGTTAGTCTTTGATAAATAATCTTGCCTAGAGTTGTTCCTAAGCGAGATCATATTAAGAACTTGATATTTACATTGAAGTTCATTAAGAATTGCTATATTTTACAATCAAACCTTAAAAGTTGAGTTATACAAACAAGGGCTAAAAAATGAATGAAGTACTTTCCAAAACAATGTTAGCTAGTAAACGTCATGACATGCAGGATAGAGGAGGTATTTATTGGTTAATTGATTTATTTATCAATGAATTGCCTAACTATGTGCAAGAATTAACTCAAGCTCTTGAGATAAATGATGGGGAAGAATTATATTTAGCTGCCCATAAATTCAAAGGCGGATGTTCTAGTATGGGAGCAGACGATTTGGTTACAACTTGTAAACAATTGGAAGCTTTAGGTAAAGCAGGTAATTTAACTCAAGCTACTCTCATAATAGAAAAAAATATTCCAAAAAAACTTGAACTTTTAATATCAGCTCTGGAGCAAGAAAAGATTGATTATCCAGAAGAGCCATTAAACTGATGGAGCGGTTATATTCCATTTATCTACTATTATCTTTACTTTAAATTCTTCGCCAGTTAAAAAAATTTTCTTAGGTAAATTAATATTGTGTACATTGACATAACGTCCATATTCAATTTCCCAAGTATTTTGTCGTAGAGTCAGTAAACGCCCAACTTTATCTAACGAATACCACTGAGGTGATGATTTTGGAGTTGGAATACCTCTGATCCAAAAATGTAAATTAGTTACTGGAATATGTAATTTTAAAACATCAGCAATTAAAGTATCTGGATCAGTTGCATTGAAAACTTTATTATCAGCAGTACGCATCATAACCCCAGTATCATTACCACTTAAAAATATAGCTCCTTGTCCCAGCGGATTACTGAATCTTATTTTATAAGTTGTATCTTGTTGTAACCAATTAAATTTAGCAGTCCAACTATCATTTTTAGTTATAATTGCGATACGACCGTTAATTTGCCATGAATTCAATTGTTTAGCTGGCATTTCTGGTAATTGAGGTAACGTTAAACAGCCAGATAATAGTAATAATAGAAAGAGATATTTTTTCATAGCATATTTTTTTGAAGTAGTAAGTTTTATTTCTATACCAGAATGGAGTAATAAATAGCTAAGTAGGAAAGAATTATGGTACCACAACCTATTATAAAAACAACCATACTTTCATATTTGGGACTAACAGTTGTTTCGGGAATGGAGCGAAGTGTATTTCCCGAAACCAATCTAACATTATGCAGTATAGACTAATTATTTATAGAAATTAGCACTGAACGATATAACAGCAAAGCTTTAAGTAAATTATATTCCAATAATATAAAAGAACCTAGCAAAGCAATTCCAGCCAGATAAATTAGGTTGGGAAATAATAACGCCAATATAGTGCAGAATAAAGCGATTAAGTACAGCCAAAATTGCCGTTGGGCCAATATCGGTGAGATAACTTGTTTCATATGAGGAATTCTTATCATATTTACCGCTTTTAATGGATTTAATTGTTGATTTTGCAGGTGTAACCACACTAAAAATGGAACGATTTTATATAACATGCCTTGAATAACCATCAATACAAAACCACCCACAAACAATATGAATAACAATAACGGATAAAATGGTTGGATAGCCAACTCTGTCCATATGATACCAGCGATCCACAACATAACGCTCAATAACAATCCTACACTACCAACTCGCCAAAAATTAAGGGTTACATCTGGTATTTTTCTAAGCCGTTGCCACTGTAAACGCAACGTCATCCCTCCGAATATAGCTAATTCTAAGCTAATTAAGACACTTAACCACCCGACAAAATAAAATCTATTATGTGCATTTAACAAAAGATAAGCTATTGTCCATAATAGTAAAGTTGCAAATATGATGGGAATTAACCAGCGCATTGCTATAGAATTATATTGGGGCGTGATTTGAAACATAGGAACTACTTGATAAGCTATTGCTATAATTAACAAACCTACCCAGCCTATTAACCCCCAAGTTAAATGGATATTAGCTAAAACCATCGATAAAGGTAAAGTTATGCCATAAGCAAATCTGAGCGCCAAACCAATTCCTAAGCCAGCCGTTATTAACAATGCAGCTAATGCTAACCACATTCCAATGATGATGTTACCCTTGACTCGTATCAAACAATAACCTACAATAGCTATAAAGCTGAAAAAACTTAATCCTAGTAATATTATAGCAATTTGAAGTAATAATTCTTGGCCCATTATAAAACCGAGAGTTAAGCCTAAACTACCTAAAGTAAGCAGCAGATGAATTATTGAGCTAATTAAAATTGGTTTAGGAATAACAGTTCCAGCAACTACTGGTAATAGTTGTAATATGGCACCAAACATTACCATACTGACAAACCCTAATGTAACCAGATGAGTCAAAGCTAAAGTATTTGTACCCCAACGACTACTAAAAATCGTGGGGCCAGCATAAATTAACAGCAAGCTGGCTAATATTCCAAATAGTGGAGCAGTTATAAAAAACCGTACTGGAACTGATAAAGGTGGAGTTTGCTGTAAAGCTAAATTAGCGACATTCATAGAGCATATTTTCTTTGGCCGTAAGATCATCACTATGCCAAATATAAATTTCAATTGGCTGTTTACTGGCTTTAATATTCCAAGAATAACCTTTTTGAGTTAGGATTGGATACAGTGGATGTGGCTCCATACGGTGTAATACATGCAAATACTCGCCGACTTGTAAATTTGGCAGAGTGGCTAAAATACGCTCCATAGGTTCGCAGGGTTCTAATTGGCTAACATCGAGAGTTATTTTCACGCACTGGCTCGTATACGTTCAAAAATGGTTGCAATCTCATTAGCCAATGCCTGATCAATCATAGGATAAAGCATTTGTTCTTCTTTCATATTATGTTGCTGCATTAGCATTAATAGAGTTTCTGATAGTCCTAAATACTGCTCATCATCTTGTTGAGCTAAACTGGTTTGCATTTGAGCAAATATCTGTCGCATCTGTTGGTGTTCCATGCGCATTACTTGCGTAGGCCCCATAGTATGACCAGTGCGTTCTTCAAAAGTAGAAAATAAAAATTCTTCTTCTGCGGTAAAATGTTTTTCCATTGCGGTGTAAAATTTATTAAATTCGCTATCAGCTTCTGCCCATTGCTTGTTAGCAACCAAATTTTCAGCTTGAGCAAATATTTTATCGCAATTAGAATGTTCTTTACTAAATACTTGAGTTATCGTTGCTTCCATTTTTAACCTAAAGTTATTTATTGCCAGTGGAAATGATGTTAGATATTGTAAGAACTAGCTAATTAATAATTAATTTACCAGTCTTAGTTTCTAATAATGTAATAGTTCCAAAGTATAATTTTTTCTATACCATTCTTGAATTGAACCACATCTATGTTAAATTAATATAATAACAGATACCTTAATTACAATTAATTTTATAAAAAAAATGCAGCCTCAAATTGATCAAGAATTACGTCAAGTATATTTATTTGCTAACTTTAGTGAACAACAGCTAGAGCAAATTAAGAAGGATGTGCGTATCATACAACTTGATGGTGGAGAATTCTTATTTAAACATGGACAACCAGCAAAACGTTTCTTTCTGCTTAATGAGGGACATGTTAAATTATTGCGTTCTTCTTTAGGAGGTGATGAAAAGGTATTTGAGGTTATTGATCCGGGGCAAACCTTTGCTGAAGCTATGATGTTCATGCCAGAATCGATTTATCCAGTTACTGCTCAAGCTATCAGTAAATGTTCATTATTCAGTTTTGAAAGTAGAGTTTTTGCAAATCTATTAAGAGAATCCCCAGATACATGTTTCCAACTTATGGCTCATATGAGTCAGCGTTTGCATATGTGGATTAATGAAATTGATCAATTAACTTTGCAAAGTGCTACTTATCGTTTAATAAACTATTTATTGTACCAAGTACCAGAAGGTTACAATGTTTATAAAATTGAATTTATGATTCCCAAACATGTGATTGCTTCTCGCTTATCTATCCAACCGGAAACTTTTTCTCGGATTTTAAATAGCCTTAATAAAGCCGAGTTAATCAGAGTTGATGCTCGAACTATTTATATTGATAATGTTGACAGATTACGTTTACATTCATTAGGCAATACTAGGATTACTAACCATAAAAAATGTCTTTGAAATTTCTAAACTAGAGTTGCCATTGATTTAAAAAAAATCTGGAGTCCAAATCTTTAAGATTTGTAAATTTTTAACTGATGTTACGCATTAAATGAACAGGGCAACCACGAGGGATTGCCCCTACGCAATAATTTGTAGGGGTAATACCTCGTGGTTACCCTACCAATTTTCTTAACTTAATGGCATTGAACGTCTCGTTGAGAATGCTATACTATACCGCTCATTCCTTCTGGTTTAAATCGTGACAGAGCCAAAAACCCAACTTTACAAGCAATGCAAATTTTGCACTCCGAGTAATTCAAACTGATAATTTTTTGCGTAATACCAGTTAATAACTTATTTCTTTAAATAAATTCAAGGCTCGTGCTACTGCTTGATCCATATTATAATACTGATAATCAGCCAACCGACCTGCAAATAACACCTGTCCTTTCATTTTGTCTGCTTCATGCCGATATCGCCTATATGAATCCTTATATTCATCCTTAGGTATTGGGTAATATGGAATATTTTTTCCACTTTTATAAGCTTGTGGGTATTCTTCTATGTATGTGCTGCCATGAACTTGTTGGCCAGTCATATGTTTGAATTCAGTGGTGCGAGTATAATCATATTCATTCGGGTAATTTACTGTTGCAACTGATTGTAATTGATCTTGCTCACTATGAATAAACTTAAAATCCAAACTTCTATAAGGCAACTCTTCATGAATATAACCAAAAAAATCATCAATCCGGCCAGTAAAAATCAGTTTTTTACATTGAATTTCATCAGCAATTTCTCGATAGCTAGTATTTAATAACACTTTGATATTAGGATGATTTAGCATATTTTGAAACATAGCAGTATAACCTTGTTTAGGCATACCTTGATAAGTATCATGAAAATAACGATCATCACGACTGGTATAAATTGGAACTCGAGCTGTAACTGCTGGGGATAATTCTTCCGGTGTTAGATTCCACTGTTTAAAGGTATAATTATGAAACACATTATCGTAAATATAATCAGTTAAAAATTTTAATTGTTCACCTTTAGCAGTTTCACGAATCTTTAAAATTGGCACTTTAAGATTCAGCCCATATTGTTTCACTAATTGTTGCACTAATTCATCAGCATAACTAGGTGGAAATAGAGCATAAATAGAATTAAAATTAAATGGCAATGGTACTTGTTTACCATCAACAACCCCCAAAACTCGATGATAATAACTACGCCATTCGGTAAATTTAGTTAGATAATCCCACACGTATTTGGCATTAGTATGGAAAATATGTGGACCATATTTATGCACTAATATTCCATGTTCATCATAATAATCATAAGCGTTGCCAGCAATATGGTTACGTTGTTCTACCAACAATACTTTTTGTTTAAGCTGTGTGGCAATTCTTTCTGCTAATACACTGCCAGTAAAACCGGCTCCAACAATAAGCCAATCTATTTTCATGTTTTTTGTCCCAGTGATGATTTACAAAAACTTTGCTTCTGAACTTTTAATGCTGCATCATTAGCAAATTTTAGTATGTTGCTTTTTACTTTTTTACTATTGTTAAGTAGTTTTTCAATGCTTTTAGTAACCCAGTTGGGTAAGAAAAAACTATTCAATTCACTAATATTCGGTTCAACATCAGTAAATTTTAAAGAGCATATTTCACCAGTTTTGGTAAAAATCGGGTTTACTTTCATCGTAGTAGGTAACACTTGCTCATTTCCTACCACAATATTAACTGATACTGGTTGAGTTGGTAATGTAATTGTATTTTCCCCTAAAATCTTAATCAAGGTTTGTGGAGTAACCGTAAGCTTAATATCAGAAACAAAATCAATACGTTTCACAAAGCCAAAAGTTTTCTTAGCCAACACTTCGTCATAAGAAGTTCGCAAATCACATTCCAACACATTGTTAATGATTTTAGGTTTTTCATCTTCAGAATTAACACATTTTATCTTATCTAGCAACGAATCAGCTAATAAGATTGGTGAGGTAAATAATATAGCAAATAACAGAATAACCTTCATCATATATCCTTGGCATGATTAAAATATTGATTATTAACTTCCCCTTAATCCCTTTTAACTAAGGATGGAGATGAATTTTGCTTCTATTACTAAGGAGCAGGGGAGGTTAATAAATTGTATTTTAGATTTGCGTAAATCAGCATTTTTAAATTATAATCTGATTATAGCACTTGGGTAATATTGAAGTATAAATAATTTGGAAAATATTTAACCAAGAATAGTACAAAGAGTCTTACCTTATTAATAATATTAAGATAATTACTTTACAAGTCATTAGGCATCACCGAATGCAATACTTTCAGGAAAGCTTCTGGATTGAGAAAACCATTACTACTATGATACTCGACTATCAAGTTTTTTACTATATCTAGCTTTGCGATAGTCCATTTTTGATTATTAAAATATTCAACTTATTGATTTTTAATAAAATTAACTTTTAAATAATAACAACCAAGTTAAAATAACTTTAAAATCAATGTATTAATAAAAAACTTGATAGTCGAGTGATAAGTGTATCTATTTTGATAGCAATCGTTCTTTATCTAATATTTCCTGATATAAATCCAATACTTGTTCTATTTTCGCTTCCCAACCATACATTTCTACTGCTCTTTGTCTTCCAACTTCTCCTCGTTTTTGCCATATCTCTGGATGCAATATAATATCTTGTAAAGAATCAACTAAACTATCTATGATAGCCGGCGCTCCTCCATCTGGCGGAATAACATAACCAACCTCATCATCTACAACTTCAGCTGGGCCACCATATTTAATAGTTAAAACTGGTCTGGCACAAGCCATTGCTTCTAGTAATACTGCACCACCAGATTCACGTACTGAAGGTAAACATAAAACATGGGATGTATGCAATTGCTTAACTATTTCAGTGGATAATTTTGGTCCCATCCAGTTGATTAATTGATTTATATTTAATTTCTTAGCTATATCATGCCATTTATCTCGCAAAACTCCATCGCCTATCACGGTTAATTTTATGGGTTGCTGTAAACGAGCTATAGCTTCCAATAACATAGGCAAACCTTTAAATGGTTGAAAACGAGCTACAAACAAAATATGCAATGGATTATTAGAAGATGGTGGTGCTGGCCAAGGCGCAGGAGTAAATATATCTAAATCTACTCCATTTTCTATAAGGTAACGACAATGAGAATGATGACGTTCTGGGACAATTTCTAATGTAGCTTTAGTTGCAGTTAAAATAGTTGCTGCATGTTTAGTAGTGCCAAAAACTAAGTTTATTAAAGAACCTAGACGACGGATTGAATACAACCAACCAGAGTCTTCCCGCATAATTTCTGGAAACGTAGTTGGATTTTTCAAACCACCATTCCAAGGGCCTAATATTACTGGTTTTTTTAATACGTGTAATCTTGTTAAAGCCATAGGTGATACTGGAGTTACGGAATGTATGATATCCCAATCCTCCCCAGTTCGTTGACGAGCTTTTAACTGTCTAATTGTTAACCAGTCAAATAAGTAAAAATCTGGAGAAAACAATAAATCTCTAGCGTGTTCACTATTAGGAAACAGTTTACAAATTAGGTTATAATAACGCTTTGCAAACCACTCGGTATCTATAAATATGATTTCTGAATCGGCAAAAGGAGCTCCAGCTTTTAAAATATCTGTACGATTTCTAATATGAGTTACTAAAGTAGTTGGTACTCGTCTGGATAATCGACAATACCATTGCCAACCAATTTGGGATACTGCTTCCATTCGTGGAACACATTGATAAGCGGATAATAAAACACGAGGCTTAGATTTATTTGTTGACACAGTTTTCTTTCAGTTATCAATTACTATAATTTATTATATAGCAATTCTTAATTAAATTCGATATAAATATCAAGTTCTTAATTTGCATTGATATAATACATTCAATTGGTAAATGCTATAGTTAAAGTTTTAAAAAATGAAATTATACTAGCCTCTATTTTTTAAATTCTTTAATGCACAACTTTAATAAAGGTATAATACCAAGAATATATCTTTTCCACAATCTTTTTGGTTCTTGTAAAAAACGATGTAACCATTCCATCCCAATCCTTTGCCAAAAAATAGGAGCTCTTTTTTTCATACCAACATAAAACTCTGCTGAAGCTCCTAAAAATAAAAATAATGGTGATGGTATTGATTGAGTTTGGAGAGTTTTGTGAATAGATAATCCCAACCATTCTTGTTTAGGAAATCCTAAGCCAATAATTACAAATTTAGGTTGAAAGTCTTTAATTATATCAAATATTTCTTTACTAATTTGTTCAAATTCAGGAGTATTTACGTCAAATAATGGAGGAGTATAATAGTAAGTATTAGTATCTTTTAATTTTAAGCCAAGTTCTTCATGACTAACAATTATTAATCTTTTCTGATCTTTGGCTTTTTGCCATAACAGTGGAAATAAATCACTCCCAGTCAACCTTGCTTGTAAAGGTTTTCGAGCTATTTTACTATACCAAATAATTGGATGTCCATCTGGAAAAATAAACATGGATTGGCTAAGTTCAGATTTTAAATCGGGTAATTTATCTAATTTAACTAATTGATCAGCATTGACTGTAATCACAAAAGGTGCTTTAGAACCATAATATGGATTATGTTGATAATCTAACAAATCGTCAATGACTTCTAAATGATGAGTAGCTGAAATAAATTCAAGTTCAAATATACGAATAGTGTGATACATATTTATGAGTAGCTAATTGATGAACTAAAAATTCGTGCATATTCAATACCACAATTTCAGTATATGCAAGTAACTTTAGTTTCAATAGTTCGAACAGTTTTTTAAAAATAGACTCAAGTAAAAAATTAACTCATTGAAATTTAAGCATTTTATTATTGTGAAAATAAAAAATACTTTAATAACAATTAATTATAAAAACTGTCAGAACCATTGATATTTATCCCTTATTTAAAATATAGCGTATTATGTTCAGCGGCACTAGACATGGAAGTAAAATGTCCGCTTCAACGCTATTCTGAGTGTAATCCGAGCCAAAGCGACTTGGAGAAGCGTAGCAAAGGTGGAACGTCTCAGCAGGATAACGCCATTCTTGAGCAGCTGAAAGTCCGTCTCCAAGATTTAGTTAGAATTGATTTATGGGTATTTGCTAAACTTTACTTACGTCAGTCCAACCCGCGTGTTTTTAAACGTTGAATTCAATAGTGTCTTTAGAATAAAAAGTCTTCTTTCTCATTATAGTAATAACTATATTCTTATGTAATATTGAGCCATTATTTTGTGGCTTTTTAATTACAGCACAAGGCATATTTATGTGAGTATTTGTACAGCGAATATTAAAAGTATCTTTATTATTTAAAGCCACAATAGCTGTAATATGATTATAAATTAAAGAGTCAAAGATTATTTTTAGCTCCTCAACGGTAATAGGAGGATTATTTCTTACATCATTTATCCTATCTACTGAAAAGTGCATCGTCATAATAAATTCTGTTTTATATGCAGTAAGTTTGTTATTAATATACTGCTCTAACTGGGATATTTCTTGTTGATTTATAGTCATATTACTATTTAATAGCCCTTTGATAAATTTGTCTGAGATTTTTATTCAAAATTTTATCATTCTCAGCTTTAACAGTACCAACAGGTTTGCTTTCAAGTAAATCACCAATTCGGATATCAAATTCTTGATTATCAAAAGAATCCACAAATACCATAATTCCTGTTTCAGAATCTATAAATGATGCAAAATTTTCTTTTACAGTCATTTTAAAATGAATCATAACTATACACCTCCTAAGTTTCATTATTAAGTATAATAGGAATAGTCTTTAAACTCAATAAAGAATTCTAAAATTAAACGCTTTGTATCTAACACCATTCTTGAGCGGCTGAAAAGTCCGTCTCCAAGATTAAGTTAGAGATAAGGTACATGACGCTATCGCTTATGCACCCTACAAATTTACATATACGGCTTACGAGTTGAAAAATTAGCCAATTTAGTTTCAGCTAATCTAGGCCAAACCTTGCATTTTATGAACTCTGAACAGATTCCTATCAATTTAGAACTGACAGAGTTATTACCCATTATTAACAATGAAATAAGTCAACCTCCTAGCATTGATTTATCTGTTGATATTTTTGCAAACGGAACAGATATATTGAAAGCTATAAATAAATTACCATTGTTAAATTTACAAATCTGGACGTTAGCTCAGGATTTAGAAGGTTATTTAAAACTTGATGTTGATAATTTACGATTTGCAGCATATCCTTGGAAAGTTAGCCATACTATGGACGAGGCTATTGTACAAGCAGATGCTGCTCAAACTGTACAGTTCATCACAACTAATGGTATTAAAGTTATTGCTCAACCAGCAGTACAAAATCCAAAAGCCTTAGAAACAGCTTTACAAAAACTAGACTTAACAGAATTTACCATACAATATAGTGGTAATATGAAAATAGTTGCTTCTGATACAATTTGGTATAGTGCGAGACCAAACTTAGCTTCGTTTGAAGTTGATAAAGATTCAGCAATTGGTTTATTTGTAAATACTTTGCCAGCTTTTTTAGTGTTTGAAGATGAAACTGGTAAAAAACGCCAGCAATCTTTCTATCCAGCTCCAGCAGATATAGAAGCATTACACCTTGCCGCACAACAAGTAGAATTAAATCAAGGTATATTAAGCTTTCAATTGCTGGAGAAAAATTATCAAGGCATGTTAGATTACGAAATATTCCAAGGCGATAAAACCGGAAGTTTAAAAGTGTCTCCTATTCTTCAAGAAAATGGTGATGAATCTGGTAATTATTTGCTGAATTATCTTAATGGAGCAGCCCAAAAATTGTTTGCGTTATCTACAATATAAATTTGTATAGCAATTCTGAATGCTTAATGAAATTCAATTCAGTGTGAACCAAATTTGCTCAAAAAGCACTACAAGCAGTAATACAAACTACTAATCCTATCTCCAAATGGAAAAAAATGTTTAGGACTACCAACATCAAGCTACCGATTGATAATAAATATTTTGCGGATGTTTCCCTTCGGTAAAAAAGTACCAACGTTCAGCAAGCAGTCCTGAATATTGGACTATAAAAGCAGCTATTGCTAAATATAATGGTGCTAATCCAGAAGCTGCTACTAGCAACAAAAGTATCGGGATTGGAAAAACCAACACTAAAAAAATATTTTTGATAGCTTTAATTTGAGTTAAAGATTTATGATGAAAAAATTCACGAGTATTGAAAGAGCCACACATAAATCCTTGGGATTTTTGGGTAATAATCGTATGGCGTATACCGATAGCAGTCTGTAAATTCGATTTGGGTGTGATACTATGATTGCGTAATATTGTAGCAACACGAGTAATAAATGCTGTAACTGTTAAAATAATTGCCCAAAGGACATAAAAACCAACCACATCAGCTTCTACAATAACGGAAAATACTGCTGCTAAAGTAAAACCGGAAGCAGTTCCTAATAAAATATAATTAATCACGGTTAATGGACTATACCATTCTTGCAAAAATTTTAGGCTTGCATAAATCATACTAGTGCAAATAAATAAAGCAAAAGTACTCAACATAGCTAATGTGCCAATAATTAAAGATAAATTAATTGCTTGAGTTTCAACTAAAATGAATAGCGGTTGATTCCAATCAAAATAATGGATAACACCATAGAATGCAATGAGCAACATAGTAGTTGGCAAAATAATAACCTCTCTTGACAACCAAGAAGTACGCCATTTACTACTAGAACGCCAAGCTCGCATGGGGCGACCTAAGTGGAAAAATGATGCAAATAGTCCTGCCAATAAGAAACCAACCGCAAGTAAACTACCAAGTGCATAAAAACTTTGGCTATTTTGTGCTGGTAACAGCTTCATCATAGAATAAATTTGGCCGGAGTAAAGAGCTAAAAATAAACCTTGCCCTACTCCAATCAAAGTGGTTAGAAAAATTACGGAAAATGCTGGATGCATAATAGTCTCTGTATAAATTGTCAATCGTTATATAGCAATTATGAATGCTTAACTCTTAATGAAATCCGCTATAGATATCAAGTTCTTGTATTGATATAACTCATTCAATTGGAAAATGCTATAGTTTACCAACTTGAATAAATATCGTCCAAAGTTTGCTGATCTTTTGGTGGTTCTGGTAATAATCCTTCTTTTTTCAGTGGATTATCAACTCTTAGCAACTCATCTTCATGAATCTTAAAATGAGTTTTGCGTCGAGGTAAATAATGATTCGATGGATTTGTCCCCCATTCTGGCATTAATTGATAACCACCATTTTCTCGAATAAGTTGTGACACTTCAGAATCTGGATCATGGACATCCCCAAATAGCCGAGCACTAGTGGGACATGCTAATACACATGCTGGTTTACGTTCTGATTCAGGCAAAGTTTGATCATAAATTCGATCTACACAGAGTGTACATTTTTTCATCACCTTTTCTTTCTGATCAAATTCACGTACTCCATATGGACAAGCCCAAGAACAGTATTTGCAGCCAATACATTTATCGTAATCTACTAAAACAATACCATCAGCTTCACGCTTATAACTGGCACCGGTAGGACAAACTGGTACGCAAGGTGGGTCTTCGCAATGTAGACAGCTTTTAGGAAAATGCACGGTTTCAGTATTAGGAAATGTTCCTATTTCAAAAGTTTGCACTCGATTAAAAAATGTACCAGTTGGATTGGCATCATAAGGATTAACATCTGACATAGGACCTGCCCAACCAGAAGTATTCCATTCTTTGCAACTGGTAACACAAGCATGACAGCCAACACATACGTTGAGATCAATAATTAAAGCTAGTTGTTTCATATAGATTATTCGCTTAGTTACGAAGATGAATAGCCCATCATCTTAATTGTACCTAATATCTTCACCAAAATTTATCAGGTTTTGTTTAATCTTGTTAAAATCAGGATTAAAAATTATGAATTAAAAACAGTTAAACTTGTTTCCAACACGTTCAATACCATTAAATTAAGAGCATGCCCATACATATTGATTTGTAGGGGTAAACCCTTGTGGTTACCCTATCTTTAAATTAAGGGCAAAGGATTGCCCCTACGTTACAGGATGAAAAGCATTCATAATTAAGAATTATCATTTCTTTTCAAATATACCAGCAAAATAAGCTTGCCACTTGCGGCGTTTTTTCACCATCCCCGGTAAAGGTTTCATCGGTTCAAATTGAGGAGAAGTCTGCTCGGGTTCATCATCTGAGGCTTTATAAACACGTACTTGCACATCAAACCAAGCTGCTTGACCTGTAACCGGGTCTGAATTAGATATATGTTTCCCATGCTCATGCGGTGGCAATTCTTCAGCAATGACATGGTTAAGCAAAAAACCTTGTTGGGATTCATTTGCATCTGGAGCAAGTCCCCACGCCCCGGATGATTTACCAATAGCATTCCAAGTCCAAACTGTACCCGGTTCCACTGCTTCACTAAAACGACATTGACAACGTACTTTATTGTGGGGTGACTCCAACCATACCCAATCACCATCCTTGAATCCATTGGAAATACCAACTTGAGGATTAACGAATAAATGATTATAAGTATGAATTTGCCGTAGCCAAGCATTTTGCGAATCCCAAGAATGATACATTGCCATTGGCCGTTGGGTAATAGCTTTAAGTGGATAAACTTTAGAATCTGTCAATTGCCACTCTAATGGCTCATAATAAAATGGCAGCGGATCAAAATAAGTTTCAACTCGATCTCGTAAATGATCCGGTGGTTGTTTACCATCCCATTTGCCCTGAGCAGCAAGTCGAAATTTTTGCATCACTTCCGAATAAATATGAATAAGAATAGGTTCTGCATAACGAATTAGACCATGATGTCTTGCCCAATGCAAGTAACCTTTATTCCAATTACGCATATATTGATAGGATTTAGGCAATTCATAATGAAACATATTGTTATTTTTTGCATACATTTCCCATTGTCGTTGGTTAGGTTCGCCCCGCATGAACTTTTTGCCATCTTTACCCCGCCAACCAGCAAGGAATCCAATACCTGGGCCAGCCTCAAAATTGAGAACAAAATCTGGGTAATCTTTATATTTACGTGAACCATTTTCATCAATAAATATCGGCAACTTTAATCGACTGCCTAGTTCAATCAACACTTCCTGAAATGGTTTACATTCACCTTTAGGTGGTAAAATCGGAATTCGCACTGAATCTGCTGGGCCATCAAATTCCGAAATTGGCCGATCCAACATCGACATTACATCGTGACGTTCCAGATAAGTGGTATCTGGCAACACTAAATCGGCAAAATTCACCATCTCCGATTGGTAAGCATCACATACTACTATGAAAGGAATTTTATATTCGCCTTGATCGTCTTTATCAGTGAGCATTTGGCGAACTTCGGTGACATTCATAGATGAATTCCATGCCATATTGGACATAAAAATCATTAAAGTATCAATAAAATACGGATCACCACGCCACGCATTAGTGATTACGTTGTGCATCATGCCATGTACTGAAAGCGGATATTCCCAAGAAAAAGCTTTATCAATTCGAACTGGCTCGCCAGCATCATCTACAAATAAATCATCCGGATCAGCTGGCCAACCTAATGGCATTCCATCAAGCGGCGTATCAGGCTGCACTGCTTCAGGGCCTTTCGGTGGTTTGGCACAGGGGGGAATCGGACGTGGGAATGGCGGACGATGCCGATATCCACCTGGACGGTCAATAGTACCAAGCAAACTCATTAGAATGCCTAAAGCTCGGATAGTGTGAAAACCATTGGAATGAGCTGCCAAACCGCGCATGGCATGGAATGCAATCGGATTACCCGTAACAGTATCATGATCATTGTCCCAACAATCAGTCCAAGCAATTGGTAATTCAATCTTATGATCACGTGCGGTAATTCCCATTTCATAAGCTAATTTTTTAATCGTTTCAGCCGAAATACCCGTGATTTTTTCTGCCCATTCTGGAGTATTTTCTTCAACCCGTTCTTTCAATAACTGAAAAGCAGTTTTTACTGGTGTACCATCGTCCAGTTCAAATTCACCCAATAAATACGGATCAACACCATCAGTATGAGTAGAAATGGCTTTATTTAGTTTTCGATCCCACCATAATTTATTTTGTGGCTCAAAACAACCTTCTTCCTCTGGCACTTCAAACCGCACAAACATACCCTGTTCCGTGCTATCTTCCGCCATATTAATCAGTTCTGGGGAATTAGTATACTGCACGAGAAATTCTCGATCATACAAGCCTTGTTTAATCAGCTCATGAATTAAGGCTAATAATAATGCACCGTCAGTACCTGTTTTGATTGGTATCCATTTATCGGCGATAGCTGAATAGCCAGTACGCACTGGATTGATGGAAATAAAACGTCCACCTTTGCGTTTAAATTTAGCTAACTCAATTTTTAAGGGATTTGAATGATGGTCTTCGGCAGTACCAAACATAACAAATAGTTTAGCTCGTTCTAAATCTGGGCCACCAAATTCCCAAAAGGAACCACCCATAGTATAAATCAAACCAGCAGCCATATTGACAGAACAAAAACCACCGTGAGCAGCGTAATTCGGCGTACCAAATTGTTTGGCAAACAAACCTGTTAGGGCTTGCATCTGATCCCGTCCGGTAAATAGAGCAAATTTTTTCGGGTCTTCAGCTCTGATTTTTAGCAAACGTTCTTCTAAAATACTGAAGGCTTCCTCCCACGAAATTGCCTCAAATTTAGAATCCCCTCGTTCTGTACCTGATTTACGTCGTAGTGGCTTAGTCAAACGTGCTGGCGAATACTGTTTCATGATTCCAGAAGCACCTTTCGCACAGATAACTCCTTTGTTAAGCGGATGGTCGGGATTACCTTGGATATAACGTATTTCACCATCACGTAAGGTTACACGGATACCACAGCGGCAAGCACACATATAACAAGTCGTGTTTTTGATTTCAACATGACCTGTTTCTTTATCTGATCGGTTAGTAGGGTCTTGCATAATTTTTTATAGTAATTCTTAATAAATATCAATCGTGTAAATTATAACGTATTAGTAAAGATAAAAACTTTGGTATTATATAGAAAATATAGTCTATTCAGCAAAGCACATAAAATTTTCAACATTGAATTAACATTAATCCTTCTTATTCTCAATTTTAGCTATTTCTTTTTCCAACTCATCTCTGCTAAGAGCTAAATTTGGTTCATCTTCTTCAGAATCTACTTCCCTTTTAGCCGCCATCGAACGAGAAATAAATAAACCTAATTCAAATAATAACCAGATTGGTACGGCTAATAAAGTTTGGGAAATCATGTCCGGTGGTGTCATTAACATGCCAACGATAAATGCACCAACAATTATATAAGGTCGTTTTTCGGCAAGTGATTCTGGGGTGACAATTCCAACTCGCACCAATAAAATTGTAGCAATTGGAACTTGAAACGCAATTCCAAACGCAAACAATAATTTCAGCACAAAATCCAAATACCGACTAATATCGGTACTCATTTCTACTCCTTCAGGGGTCATGCTAACCATAAATCCGAATATTAATGGAAATACCACGTAATAAGCGAATACCATTCCCAAATAAAACAACGTGGTACTAGACACTAATAATGGCAGCACCATAGACTTTTCATTTTTATACAAGCCGGGAGCTACAAAAGCCCATAAATGATATAGAATCATCGGCATAGATAAAAAAATAGACAGCACTAAGGTTAATTTGAACGGAGTAAGGAATGGTGAACCAACATCAATTGCTATCATTTGGGTTCCTTCTGGCAACTCAGCCAATAACGGCCCAGCTAACAAATGAAACAGATCATTGGCAAATGGCATTAATACTAATAAAATTACTGCAATGGAAGCAACTATTTTTAATAATCGATCACGCAACTCCAACAAATGTTGGACAAATGGCATCTCTGTAGTACTGGAACTGTCTGTCATAAATTTGGAGTTTTGGTTGGAATATCAGGTGGAGAAGAACTTTTATTAACATCATCTGGCGGCTCAATAACTGGTTGATTCTCTATACCAGTGTCCTCATTATCAGATGAATTTTTATTGGAATATTCATTGTCAAATGGATCAGTAATTGGCTGGTTCAGTTTTTCCATACCAGTACCCATATCCTCAACAATTTGATGCACATATTGTTCGCTATGCTTAATAGCTTCTTGTATTTCTTGTAATTTTAATTCTCGATCCACATCTTGCTTCATCGTGGTAATAAAACTACGCATTTTACCAACCCATAAACCAGCAGTACGGGCTGCTCCCGGCAGTTTTTCTGGGCCAATCACTAATAATGCGATAACCCCTATTAAGCAAATTTCCAAAAAACCTATATCAAACATTATATTATACTTTGGTGGTTTGTTTGTTGGTTACTTGACCTTCGATAATTTTACCGTTATCGTCTTTTATTGATTGGGCCTTAGCTTGAGTTGATGTTTCAGCTTCTTCCTCTAATTCACCTTCTTTCATAGATTGACGGAAATTTTTGATTGCACCACCTAAATCTCCACCAATATTTCTTAGCTTTTTTGTACCAAATAAAACTACGACAATTACCAAAATTATCAATAATTGCCAAATACTTATACCCATCATAATTGTTTATCCGTTGTTAATTAAAAAATTAAAAATATCCTGTAAAAGTAACTTTTGTCTATTTTACCAGACATTTTATTTAAAATGTTAAATTTACCAATATTATAATTTATGGTGGGTTGCCCACCAAAATCATTAACTAGCAATATAATCACTTAAATATTTAGCTTCCACTGCTGTTTCTTGCAACTTGGCTTTAACTAAATCTCCAATAGAAATCATTCCAACTACCTTCCCATTATCTACAATAGGCAAATGCCGAATTCGCTTTTCAGTCATGACGAATTTAGCATTATCAACTGTTGACTCTAAAGTTTCTACAAACAGTCTCTTAGTCATAACTTCTGCAACAAGTACTTTATTAGCATCACCAGACTGTTTAGCGTAAAATCTTAAAACATCTCGTTCTGTAAGTATTCCAACTGACTCTCCAGTTTCAGACTTAACTAACAAAGCTCCAACTTTTTTCTTATACATATCTTTAACAGCAGATATTAAACTTTTGCTAGGTTCAACAGTAAAAACTTCACTGCTCTTCTGAGTTAATATATCTTTTATTTGCATAGTATTCCTAATATAATTAATGTGTCGGAAATTGTTAAATTATCTAGATTATATTACGATTTATAAATCTAAATCAAGAGTTTTATATAGTAATTCTTAATTATAAATGCTTAATTCTTAATGAACTTCAGTATAAATATCAGTTATTTAATTCGTACCAATATATTATCTTCAATTGGGAAATTCTATAAATCTGCCTGTTTAATTTTTTCTAGCCATTCCAAAATATTAGCTTCACTTGTTTCAAGGTTATTAATGATATTTTTAAGCTCTGGCAAATTGATTAATTTATCTAATTTTAATACAGAATTTTTGCGTAATAAAGCTACATTAGCAGACTGTTTATAAATTTGAGAATTAATCCCCAATACATGTAACAATAGTTTGATTTTCTGAGAATGAGTGGTCAGCTTATTTGTGATAATTTCTTGCTCACTATAAAACTTATTCCAAATTTGTTGTTGTTCGGCTAAAGTTTGCATAATAGTATTATAACCATTAATAGAAAAATTGTACTTTTGTTTTTCTAAAGAATCATCGAACATCTCTAGTTTAGTTTTAGTATCACCAAGTAAAACCTGATATTCTTGATATTTTTGTTGAATTTTATCAATATTATGTAAAGTTTTTTGTTTGAGATTATCAATAATAGCTAATTGTTGTTTATGTTCATCCATAATATCTGAACTCATAATCGCAATCTCTTTATATGTTTGCCCAATGATAATTAACTCATCAATGACTTCATTAATCACCAAGTTAATTTCTTGAGTCGTTTTAATTTTAGAATGTATTTTTTTAAGTGTTTGTAAATTTTGATTAATACTTAGATAAATTTTATTAGTACCATATTTCAAGATTTTGTTGGTGGCTGTTACTAATTGTTCCTTAATATCGTTAAATATATTGGCTGGTAAACGAGTGGTAATTTCTACTAATACTCCTTCATCAGTTGTACGTCCATCAGCTCTAAATATCACACGAATTGAAGAACCTGTTACCACAATACGTTGTTTAATTATACCACTGAACTTAAATTTTTTATTAGCATAAATAGTTACATAATCACAACATTTTTCTGTTTTACCAACGATATTAACTTCTAATTCGTCAGCATCTGGAATTGTCAATTTTTTGCTTAAAGTAAAATTATTAGTATATTCCTGTTGGCCAGCGTATTTTCCAACCGCAAATGAAGTAGCAGAATTGACATTTGTAGCAATAAAACTGAATAAAATTATAATAAATAACGGCATTATTAGTTCTTCTTGATAAATACTACTTTTTCTAGCAATCCAGTATCAATTTGATAATAAAGAACTGCGTCATAGTTTACTGCTGGGCCATACGAAATTTCATCTTTAAAAAAGTCGTAAGCCGTTGGTAATATTCCTATAATTGCAGTGATAGCTAAACTGCAGTAGTTCTTTCATTTACTGGTTTAGGTGGTGTAGTTGATTTAAAATCTACCTTGCCTAATTTATTAGTTATTACACCCAACCACTTATTCAAACGTTCTGGCATTTTGTTAACTGAGACCTTTCCGATCATTACTATATTAATAGTTTCAGTATTAGCCAACATCGATTCAGAAAGATTTTGGTCGAATGTATTGGCATCCAAAAAATGTAGATTTGCTAATTCATCTTTGGTTTTAGTTGGATCAGATACACAACCACAAATAAATAAAATAACCAAACAATAGATTAATCTTGGTTTCATATATTTCATAATATAACTCTTTTAAAAAAATAAAGCTCTAACAGTATCTATAATTCTAACTACAGAATTTTCCGGAAAATTTGAAAGGTTATCTAGTTTTTGCTTATACTTACCTTGAAATATGGTTACTACAAATTCATTATCTTGCAAATCACCAATATGTAAACCATCTATTTTCGCATCATTACCACCATCGGTTAAAAATTCTAGTGCCTCAATTAATGGTATAGAAATTTTATCTGTGAATATATATTTAAAACTGATGGTATCATTTTCAGATTGGTTACACAAGTACAGTCATAGCAAACGCACTAAATGCTAAAAAAATCGTTACAAATTCAGAGCAAGTAGGAAGCTAAAATTTCTTCAGAAAAAAACTGTATTTTTACAATAAAATGCTTATTTCATTATCAAAATATACTTAATATTTTCAGCTATTTATCTTGATAAAGAACAGAGTATTTACTATCGTTGCGAGACATAAAGAGGCAAGTCGAGTAGTCCGCAACTAACAGAGGCTCAAAAATTTAAAGAAATAGTATAGCGTAGCTACGTTAACTTAATGACATTGATTATTTTGGTGGGCAACGCGCTACCTGACTAAAAGATTTCCGAAATAAATACTAATTTATAGTGACATTCCTATAAAAATATCCATAAGACACATAGAAAATACCTTTATTCAAATGAAAATAGTATAATAATATCGGAATATCACTATATACGATATTTATCAAAAATCTTTCACATAATGCTTAAATTCTATATCTTTCGGTAAATATGGAAGCCACCTTTCAACTATCTCTTCAATAACTATATCTGGTTGTTCTAATTCTATATATTTTATTAAAGATGGATAATTCAATTTTCCCCATACATAAGTAGAACGTTTGAATTTTCTTACAAAATAGTATTCTAAAGCGTTAAAAAATGAATCCCGAAAAATAATTGCATTAAGCTTTTGATTTTTGCACGTAACAGTATGAGTTATAAGTGCATTAGCATTTTTTGGATATTTACTTAAATTACAAGTATTCTTGAATACAGGATAAGGAAATGGTTCTTGCGAATTCTTCATTTCAATAAAACTTGATAAATCTCCGCCTTTTTTTATTTTTATTTTTAATTCTTGTAATTCTGGCTCTATTTTACCCGGAAAAAGTTTCTCTATTTCCAACATAATTTCATACTGTGCAACATTGACAGCATAATCGTTCCAATGGGTATCGTTTTTAAAATAAATTTGATGTTTTTCTTTTTCTTTTAACAATGGTTTTCTTAAATCAACTACTGAAATATTTGTATATTTTGCTAGATGTTCAGTAAGCTGATCTGTTGCTGATTTTTCATTAACTTTAAAAATATAATCTGGTAATTGATCGAAATAAATAGTATGTTTATTGGGAGCTATTACAAATATATATTTTATTCCTTTTTCATTTAACCAATTATTAATATTTACCATATATTTAGCAAATCTTATTAATTCTGGCTGCGAAAATAAATTAATATTTCTAAAATCTCCAATAGGATCACCATATCTATTATAACTTCTTTTAGTAGAACCCAGAAATAACCAACCATTTTTACCTATAGTAACATCTCTTGAAGGTGAATCACTTATATTATATTTTACTAATTTATAATATTCAGTAAACAAGTACCTTAATCCAAAATGATCCGCATAATATTTATCAAATAATTGAGGAAATTTATTAATGTCTGCTATTGTTTTAGGAAATTCAGGCAATTGGGCTAATTTTCTCTTCTCAAGTTTAGAGATTGCTTGATCATTTTCCCAAATACCAACCAAAAATGGGATAAATATTGAAGCACAAAATAATAAAATAATAATTAAACTAATTGACTTATATTGATTTTTCATGAATATTCTTAAAATCTAAAATAAATGAATGGGTTATAAGTAGATGAGGAAATTTTTATAATACTTAAAAATAATAATGAAAATAGGATTATTAGTCTTGGAATATCAATTAAACAAGCAATTTTAATGAAATTTTCCCCAGCAGTTTTAATAAGATAATTTTTGATTGAAGGGTACAAAGAAAGTGATAATATAGTCCCAATTAAAAATGCATAAATTGCTTCGTACGACAAGTGCTGGGCAAACTGATAAAGTGTGGTTT
Organism: Thioploca sp.; assembly: GCA_030627125.1. Lineage (GTDB taxonomy): Bacteria > Pseudomonadota > Gammaproteobacteria > Beggiatoales > Beggiatoaceae > DRQV01. The sequence goes on along the minus strand of DAOUSR010000015.1, from coordinate 1,576 downwards.
GATAATTATAAATATTAACCATAGAATAGGTATAATCAATAGCCTGTGGTAATGTATCAGCGCGGAAAAATACCCAACCAATAACTACAATAATAAGCAAATAAACATGCTGAATTGGTTGCCACATTTTGCTCAAAATATTGGATAAACCTGCGTGTTCACTAGCTAAAAATATCCCGTGAAATAGTCCCCAGATTAAGAAATTCCAACTAGCACCATGCCAAAATCCAGTTAATATAAACACAATCAGCAAGTTGGTATAAACTCTGATAGTTGATACTCTACTGCCACCCAGTGCAATATAAACGTAATCTCTAAACCAAGTGGAGAGCGATATATGCCAGCGTCGCCAAAATTCTCGTACAGATGTTGCAATATAAGGGTAATTAAAGTTCTCAAGGAATTTAAACCCAAACATTCTACCCAGACCAATCGCCATATCAGAATAGCCAGAGAAATCAAAATATATTTGCAAAGTATACGCTAAAATTCCAATCCAAGCCAAAGGCATAGTCAAGTCATTGCCTGATAACATAAAAATTGAATCAGCGACTTCTCCAAGCGGGTTAGCAATTAACATTTTTTTGGCTAGTCCATAGATAAAACGTTGGACACCACTTGCAAATAATTCAATAGAATGAGTTCTACTAGTAATTTGCGATGCAATATCGTGATAACGAACTATTGGGCCAGCAATTAATTGGGGAAATAGGGAGATGTAAAGAGCCAGATTGAAAATATTCTTTTGAGAAGGAACTTCTTTACGATAAACATCTACAATATATGAGATTGCTTGAAAGGTAAAAAATGATATGCCTAATGGAAGATGAACTGGAGCTAAATTAATTGCGGAAATATCAAGCCATGCAAATAATATATTGACATTGTCAGTGATAAAATTAGCGTATTTAAAAGAGGTTAATAGAGCTATATTAATAATGATTCCCAATGTTAAATATAATCGGGATAATTTAGGTTTGTCCAGAAATCGATAAATTAACAACCCAAAAAAGTAGTTTGATATAATCGATGTTAGCATCACGCCAAGATAAAAAACTTCTCCCCATGCGTAGAAGAGTAAGCTTATCAATAATAATACTAGATTTTTTATCAATCTGGGTGATAAGTAATAAAATAGTAATGCTATTGGTAAAAATCCGAATAAAAATATAGGTGAGCTAAATACCATTTTTGTTTGATTCCATAGTGTATTGTTGCATAATTAATCCTCCAATTTTAAAATTATTGATATTATTGGTAGTCCTAAATAAAGTAGTGGTAATGGTTTTAAATTACAATAAAACCAATCACTTAATTAATCATTAATTTATTTATGACTACCTCTCCTTATTATACTTATTACATCCTAATGGTAGATGATTATACAAAATCTTGATAAAAATTATAGGAATAAATATATGGTGGATTTTCCGACTGTGTTAGTTCACTAAGTCTATTATTGAACATTATTGAGAATAAATTATTTTGAAATTGTAATTTATAATATCCTAAATTTTTATCTTCACTTTTTACAATATCATGTTTGTAAATTACTTGAACTGTTGTTCTGCTTGCT
>DAOUSR010000009.1 GCA_030627125.1 Thioploca sp. | reverse complement strand
TTCTACTTTGTTACCATATTTTGCCAATGCAAATTTGGAAAATTTAAATGCAGAAACCGATAATGTCTACTTTTCTATGGGAACTGGAAAACTGCATACTTTTCCGTTTTCTTATGTTTTTTCGTTGTTTTTTATTGCTTTTGCTTTGTTTTTGGTGATTTTAGTAATCGGAATCAAAAAAAATAAATTGCAGGTTAAGGAAATATTTATCGGATTTATTCCGTTTTTCACAAGCATAATTACTTGTGTTGGAATTACCTTTTTAGGATGGAAATTAGTTAATTTCATCCATCCGCAATACAAAGAAATATTACATGGCTTTAGCTATAATGGTCATTGGTATATTTTTCACACCTTTAGTTTTTGCAGAAGATGTTACATATACATTAGTTGGAAATAACCCTATTACTGGAGAGAGCGATTCTAGTAGCAATACCATTAGTTTTACCATTACTCGTAGTGGTATTATTTCTGCAACTACTGTCAATTATACACTGGATGGAACAGCAACCGATAATACGGATTACAATAATATTGTTGTAACTGGTGATGGCATTACTAATACTGGCACAGTTATTAATTTTGCTGCAAATGCCACTGTTGCAACGATTAGCATAGATATACTTGATGATACGGAAGAAGAAAATAACGAAACCATAGGAATGGCTATTTTTGGTGGTACTGCTCCAAACGGTGGAGTTGTTACACATAACGATAATTATCAAATCACAACCATTTTTGCTAATGATATTGTTAACGATACAACAATAATCGTTGGAGATAGTGGTGGAATTACAAAAACAATTATTGTTGGTGGTAGTCAAGTTATTACTCATCCCAATTTAATCATCAACGAAGTAGATTATGATAATCTTAGTGATGATGAAGCTGAATTCATCGAACTAAAAAATATTAGTGGAACAGCTATTAATCTCAATGAGTATTCAATAGACTTGTATAATGGTAAAACTTCAACTGTATATAAAACGATTTATTTACCAGATTTTATCTTAAATGATGGATATTATTACGTTATTTGTGGTCATATTGCCAATGTTAATAATTGTGATTTAGACCAAGAAAAAAATGCTCTTATTCAAAATGGTGCTGCTTCAGGTATTTCTGAACCAGATGCGGTGGCTTTAGTAAGAAATAATGTTATAGTTGATGTGGTTAGTTATGAAGGTAGTGTAACTGGTTATGTGGAAACAACTGGTGTAACAGATAAAGATACCAATAGTAAGGCATTATTGAGTCTCTCCCGTTATCCAGATGGCACCGATACAAACGATAATAGTGCAGATTTCCAGTTAAAATGTATCACGCCGGGTACTGCCAATAATATGGAAGATGGTGATGATTGTTATAGATTATACCTTTCTGAGGCTTCTGTAACTGAAGGTGATTCAGGAACTAAAACTCTTGATATTACAGTTAATTTGACTCATGCACCAACCTCTCCTGTAACAGTCAATTATCAAACTGAAGAGGAACTCTATAGTGCAACTGCAGGTGTAGATTATGTAGCCATAGATTTAACCCAACTGACTTTCCCAGCTGGAGATAACTCTCCTCAAACGATTAGTGTAACTATAAATGGTGACGAAATTGATGAAGGAACGAGCGAAGAATTTAAAGTAAGATTATACGAGCAAAGCAATAACGCTCAAATCACTACTGTTGGTCATGAAATATATGCAGTTATTATTGACGATGAAAGTGCTGGTTTTACCGTTAATCCAACCAATTTAATCATTAGCGAGCTTGATATTGCGAAAACATTCAGCATCAAATTAAATAGTGAACCAACAGATAATGTCACTATCAGCTTGCCAAGTAATGGTTTTGATTTATTAGAATGTAGTATTGATAAAACTGAACTTATTTTCACTCCTTCTAATTGGAACATTGAGCAAATTGTTACTGTTACAGCACAAGATGATGCCTTAAAAGATGGAACCCAAAATTGTGATATTGTATTAGATTCATCGGTTATCACCAACGATACTAATTATCAGAACAAAGTACCTAGCAATATTACAGTCCAAGTAGAAGATGATGAAAGCCCCGGTGGTTTAATTACTGAAACTGATGGTAATACACAAATTGGTGAAGATGGTTTAACTACAGATACTTATAGCTTCGTATTAAGACAACCGCCATTAGATGAAGTTACTGTTGATTTATCTATTGATCCTAGTACAGAATTTCAATGTGAATTTTTTGGTGCTATACAATCGCTAACTTTTACAACGGGTAATTGGGATATTCCACAAACAGTCACCGTTCAAGCAATAAATGACGAAACCGCAGAAGCAGCAATACATGATTGTATAATTGTACATAGTTTCAGTTCTAATGATACAAACTATTCATCTCCATCCCTACCAGCCAAAAATCTAACTGTTGGTGTAGTAGATGATGATAAAGCTGAAATTATTGTTGATACCACATGGCCTGAACCATTTGAAATTTATGAATCTGGCGGCACTATGGATTTTATCGTTAGGTTAGCTACTGAACCAACAAATTTTTCTGATGTGACAGTTAACTTATCAACTTCTAGTAGTGAATGCTCGGTTCCTAGTTCAGTTACTATCAGTAATTTTGACTGGTTATTTGGAAAGTTTGTTACTGTAACTGCAATTGATGACTTCATTACTGATGGGGATAAAATTTGTATAGTTAAAACAGCAAATTCTACTTCTAATGACCCAATGTATGCTGGTATTGATCCGGATGACTTAACACTGACAATCTTGGATGATGACATACCACAGGTATATGTTAGTAAAGCTTCCACTGTGGCAGTTACTGAAGGTGATATTTTTAACTACGAACTTGGTTTATACACGAATCCAACTGGAAATGTTGTTATTAGCGTGATTTCTACAGATGATTCCCAATGTATTATACTCAGTCCTACTTCGATAACTTTAAATGATACTAGTAATCAACAAGTTACAGTAATGGTAGTAGATGATACTGAATCAGAAGGAGAGCATAAATGCACTATGAATCATGTTATTACTGCTAGTGCCGATAGTAATTATCCTACTACTATGAGTGTGATCAGTAAAAAACTTAAAATCACAGATAATGAACCTGGCGTAATTTTCACTCAATCTAATGCCAGCACTGACGTAACTGAAGGGAGTATTACAGACAATATTGCGGTCAAACTTAGAACTCAACCAAGCAATAATGTAACAGTTACTATAACTCCAGATTCTCAACTTGACCTAGGTGAAGGCAATGGTATAGTCAAGAACCTAAGTTTTAATGATGTAAATTGGGATATTAATCAAGATATTAGCATAACTGCAAATGATGATGTTGAAGTAGAAGACGAGCATACTGGCATAATTACTTATAGTGTGAGTAGTGCTGATACTAACTACAATCAAGCTGATGGAATTGTAAAATATATTGTTGACGATGTAGAAGCAAGCAATATTACAGTCAATATCACTGACAACGATATGGATAGTATTTTACCACCAATTACCGATGAACCAATCGTAACTGAACCAGTTTCAAATCCATTATCACCCACAATGCTAGTAACAGCAAAATTTGCTGGTTTAGGTTCTGGAACAGTTAAAAGTAGTCCAAATGGTATTAACTGTCAAACTACAGATATTGAATGTAAAGAGGAATTTGATACAGCTTCTAAAATTACATTCACTGCTACGGCAGATGTTGATTCCGAGTTTGACCGTTGGAGTGGAGAGGATTGTGGTGAAGAAATGTTCCTAGTTAATAATCATATTTGTACTGCTTATTTCAAATTAATTCCTCGCACACTTAATGTTTTGTATCCGGAAAATGGTGTAATTATAAGTTCACCCAATGGAATTGACTGTGGCAATACTAGCCAAAAATGTAGCAATGAGTTTGAAGGCGGTCAGACTATCAAGCTAGTAGCTCAACCAAATTCTGAGTATATTCTTGATTCATGGTCGGAAAATTGTCCAAATGGCATAGTGAAATTGCTAGAAAATACTACTTGTACAGCTACCTTTAAACTTACACCCGTTGTGCTAATACCTGACGAAAAGCCAATTGTTTCGCCTGTTCCAATAATTCCATCAGTAAATAACATAGTTGGTTTTAGTGAACAAGCTTATGAAATAGCTGAAAATGCAGGAAGCATAAATATTACCATCAACCGTTCTGGAATTGCTGGGGAAGTGAGAGTTGAGCTATCAAGTTCTGATGATTCTGGTAAAGCTAATATTCATTATTTGCCGATTGAGCAAACATTGTTCTGGGCGGATGATACTGAAATCATGATTCCTATTGAAATAATTGATAATTATGAAGTTGATGGCGATAAAACAGTTATTCTCAGTTTAGGTAATGTTGATAATGCTGAATTAGGAATTGATACTTCGGTGTTAACTATTATTGACGATGACAGATTGCCCATAATTGATATTGTGCCAATAGATAAAACTACCACACCAGCTATTCCACAGAATAATGCTTGTTCATCTGGTAATGTTATTAATACAACTTGTGATTTTAATTGGAATATTGCTAAAGATATTATTATTGATGAAAATGGTAATGTATCACATCTAACTATAAAAACTGATATTAAAAATTATGGCCGAATTGGTAATTCTGAAATAACCGAAGGCAATCAGGTAACTGGTGGTATTTTTACTGGTTATATTGCTAATCATGGTATTCTGGCTGATTTTAAATTTGTCGGTGCTTCTATAAATGGTAGTAATGAGAAGGGTGAAATCGTTGGTATGCTTGCTGGTGAAATTGCTAACAATAGCGAAATCGGCGGGAGTTTTGAGAATATAAATTTGGCTCCAAACGTTCATATTACGGGCGGTATTTTGGCAAAACGTATTATCGGTAATACTAAAAAACCAGCTACTTTAGAAAACTTGCATATCGAAACCAATAGTGAGATTTCCAATGTTATTCTTCAAGAAGACGTAACTTATGGCAAAGATATAGCTTTCACTAATGTTGAATTTAGAATCAAGAAAGTTCAGCAAGCAATTTTGAGTGGGAATATAAAAGGTGCTTCTACCATATTAGAAAATGTGCTTATTAAATCATCAAGCATTATTTCTAAGGTAATTATTGGCGACAATGTAAAAATTGAGGAAGGTGTTACCTTAGGTGACAAGGTTACTTTCTCAATCCATGAAAACTATATGAAAATTCATGGGATAGCTCAATTGCCAGCATTAGGTAATTCCATTATTGTTGATTCTGCTGGTAATTATATTGGTGCGAGCTTCACAAAATTCACTGGCGGAGCCGCAGAAAATAATGTAACTTTAGAGCGGAAAATAACTCTAAACAAGAAATCTCAAGTACAAATTAAGAGCAATCTGTTAGTTGATGTGAGACATATCGGCAAGTCCGCTGAAATATTAGTAGTTGCTATTTATACACCGATTAATAATTCAGATGAATTCTATATGCTGAATGACACAGGAAAACCTGTTATTTGGGATGGAGGAGAACTTTCTACACTTATTGCTTTCCAACAGCTAAATTTAAAACCGGTTCAGCAGGTTGATATTTGGGACGATTTTCTTGATTTAACTGGCACTGTGAAAGTTTATATTGGTTATCGGCTTGCAGATGGTGAAATCGTTTACTCACCTAAAGATGTTATTGAAATTAGGTTTACTGAGTAAAGTTTTCGGTAGTTCTAAGGTGAATTTATTAAGTAATTGGTTTTACTGTTATTTTAAACCATTATCACTACTTTATTTAGGACTACCGAAGCTTTTTGCTTTACCTATTCGCAATTGTATTTTTACCATAAAATGATTATTTCCTTGCCAAATTATCTTTTTAATTATTTATCTTGACAAGGAGCAGAGTATTTACATTTTAACTGGAAATTTACTATGCTTACTCAAAACGTTTGAACACTAATGTTCCATTAGTACCACCAAAGCCAAACGAATTAGAAATTGCTATATCAATTTGCATCTTTTTGGCTTGATTAGCTGCATAATCTAAACCAGCACATTCCGGATCAAGCTCAAATAAATTTATCGTTGGAGGTGCAACTTGATCCCTAATACTAAGTACGGTGAAAACGGCTTCTAAACCACCAGCCGCTCCCAATAAATGTCCAGTCATAGATTTGGTTGAACTAATTATCAAATTTTTAGCATGCTCAGCAAAAGCTTTTTTAACTGCCAAGGTTTCAGCTTTATCACCAGCTGGAGTAGAAGTACCATGAGCATTAATATAATCAACTTGTTCTGGATTTATTTTGGCATTCTTCATAGCATTTAACATACAACGACATGCTCCTTCACCATCTTTGGTTGGTAAAGTCATATGAAAAGCATCACCACTCATACCAGAGCCAATTAATTCGGCATAGATATTAGCTCCTCTTTGTTTAGCATTTTCATATTCTTCTAAAACTAACACTCCTGCTCCATCACCAAGCACAAAACCATCTCGCTCCCTATCCCAAGGTCTACTAGCAGTTTCAGGCGAGTCATTTCGAGTGGATAAAGCACGAGCCGCAGAAAAACCGCCTAATCCCATGGGAGAAGTAGCCATTTCTGCTCCACCAGCAATCATAATATCTGCATCACCATATTCAATTAAGCGGGCTGCATTACCGATGCTATGAGTTCCAGTTGAACAAGCTGTAGTAATAGCGTAGTTTGGGCCTTTAATACCATATTTAACCGATAAATTGCCAGCTATCATATTAATAATATTACTTGGTACAAAAAAGGGAGATATTTTCTTTGGGCCACCTTTTAAATAAGCTAAATGACCTTTTTCAATTCCCGGTAAACCTCCAATGCCCGAACCTATGGATATTCCTATTCTTTCAGCATTAGTTTCATTTATTTCTAGACCTGCATCTTCAATCGCTTGAGAACCTGCTGCTATACCATAATGAATAAAAGGATCCATTTTTCTAGCTTCTTTTACAGATAAATATTGATTAACATTAAACCCTTTAATCTGCCCAGCAATTTGACTTGCAAAATTAGATGTATCGAATCCGGTAATAGTTGCAATGCCAGTCTTACCAGCCAATACTGATTCCCAGCTTTCTTGGGCGGTTAAACCCACTGGTGAAATTGCAGCAATTCCAGTAACAACAACACGTCTTTTAGTCACAAATTATTTTCCAAATAAAAAAGGCCATGATGATGCAGTATGGCCTAATAATAAAATTATTCTTCGCTATTTTTATTTATATAATCAATCGCCTGTTGAACAGTCTGAATTTTTTCAGCTTCGTCATCAGGAATTTCACATTCAAATTCCTCTTCAAGTGCCATTACTAATTCTACTGTATCAAGAGAATCTGCACCAAGATCATCAACAAAAGAAGAATCAAGATTTACTTCTTCATTTTTGACAGATAGTTGCTCAACTACAATTTTCTTGACACGTTCTTCAATGGTACTCATATTTGCCTCTTTAAAATTATTGTCAGTAAATTTAGTTCAAATTTGTACAAGAAATTAGCACCAGAGTCCAAAGTTCATTTTGGCCGAGTTTTTAATTCTTACAACTCTATTCGGTCACATAATTTGTACAAATTAAAATTTTAACAGATTTGCCAAATTATGCAATTATAGCATATAAACTAATTGAACATTAAATGTGATGTAGAATAGTGCTAAATTAAGAATAATTTTTAATCTCAAGCTACCCCATTCCTTGGTAAAGAAGGATTAGAGGAAGCTAAGAAACAATTTGTCTAATTATCGAATATAAATTGCATTAAATATCTATCTAAGTAGAAAATTATATAAAATTGATTAATGCAGTTCATTATTACGTTCTATAGATTTTATAATAAACTATTTAAGCAATCGTATTATGAGCCAGAAAATTCATTAAAAATAATTATGCTTGTATAACATCTTGTCCATCTTTTAAGGCCTCGGACCAACCACTAATCAAACCAGCACACTTACGCAAGTATTTGCCATAATTCTCACTCCATTCTTCTAATCCTTGCATCAGGCTATCATTAGCTGGGTCTCCTACCATTAGCCTTACTTTGGTTAATACCTGTTGTAATAATACCAGGTCTAAAGCATCCCAGACACTATTCATATCCAAGAGATGTAAATTTTCTAGACAACGCTTTAATGATTCAGCAGCTCGTAAAGAAAACATGGCATTTTTATATTTAAGTAAAGTATCTAATTCTTCGATCGACATAATTTGTTGCTCATTCAATTCACCATCTAATCTAGCACGTTCTAAAGTTATTCGTGGCTCTAAAGTCAATTCAACAATAGATGCTCGATCTAAAACTCGTGGTGATAATGATAAAGTTGTATGATCGTTATTGATAGTAGCAACAAAACGTAAAGCTGGTGAAATTAACACTTTGCTACCAGTTGTAATCATGCCACGAATACCTTTACCACCTAATTCAATAGTTCGCATCTTATCTTTGTCATCTGGATACTGAGAACGTACTAAAATATCAGCAAACCAATACTCTGGTTGACTTAAGTTAAATTCTTCAAAAATAACTATATACGGACGTTTATCATTCTTTCGCCATGCTGTTTCCGCTTTACATAAAAATTTAGTAAAATCAGTTGGTTCAAATTCGTTGCTGATAGGATTGACATAACCTAATAAGTCTTCTCTACCCCGCCAAGTGGAACCAACTGAAACAATCAATTTACGTTCTTGATCATCTATTAAATCTATTGCTAAAGTACTTTTACCAACGCCGGGATTACCGGTAATAATCAAAATATTTTTGGTTAAGGATACTGCCAACACGGAATCTAATACTTCTTTGCTATAATTGGCTTTAAGTTTTTCTTTGACAGAATCTTTTTCAATTAATGGATAAGTTATAGTAGTTTTATATTTTGGTTTAGTTGTAGCTGGTATTGCACTAGTGGTAGTTTTCTTAATATCTAAACTTTTTAGGCCATCAAATGGACTTCTTGTTGGTGAGAGATTAGTTTTACTAGTATAAGGACGTATTACATTTTGTTGTAATTTTTGGGCACTTTCTCTTGCAATTTCAAACCACTCATGCAAATTAGAGTGAAAATGTTCAAACCGTTCAATATCTTTCTGATTATTCCAATTTGGATTCGGATTCTTGGATTGTTCAGCTGCTTTTTCAAACATATTTTCTACAGCTACCCGATTAACTTCTTTAAGATAAACTCCACCAATAATACTTTTGTAATATACGGTTAAAATATACGGTAGTTGGAAACGAGTCCAACCATCTGGGTAAGGTTCTATTTTCCATAAGGTTTTAAACTCATTGATTTTTTGTGGAGAAACATTTAATACTCGGTAAGCCCCAAAAACATAATCTTTAGGTCGTGCATTTATATCACTAATTCCTCTAGGTTCTTGAAACCGTTTGCCCCAAAATAATAGAATTTGGTTATTTAAAACTTCTGGATATGGCTCAAGCAACCAACCTATACCTAAATCATCAATTAGACAATAAGGATTAGTTTCTTCAAAAATGTGAATATGATAACAACGCGGATCGCCCTGCTGACAATAATCAGTTCGAAATTGTTGTTTAGCAGAACAATTCCAAGTTTCAGCATTTTTACAAATACTGCCTTCCCAACCTCGACGATGTGAATTAATCGTACAACCTAATGCATTACCAACAGTAATAAAACTCATGCTACTCCTATTAATTTATTGAATAATATTTGTATAGAATATAATTATTTATTAAAATTCAAAAGACATAAACATTTAAGCTTACCAATTTACATCTATAAATACAAATATTAGTATAATTTATTGAAATGCAGAGAAGTTCTAACTTAGTAAATCAAATAGATTGGATATTTTTAGATAAAAAATACCAATTAATAGTTCAAACCCTTGTATATTAGAAAAAATATGAGTAAGTGGTAAAAACTAAAAAAATACTATAGAGGCACAAATCTATTTAAAGTTAAAATAATTTCACAAATATTGACAGCAAATGATATAATGTCGGGTTACATAAGCATAATATTATATAAAGTATTGTTTTAGATAAATCAATTTAAGAGAAATAATATGAAAAGAACGTTTCAGCCAAGCACATTAATCCGTAAGCGTAGACATGGTTTTCGTAGTCGTATGGCCACTAAAAGTGGACGTAAAATAATTAATGCGAGACGGGCAAAAGGACGTAAACGTCTTAGTGCATAAAAAATCTTGTAAATTTACTCGTCGACAGCGTTTATTAAAAACACGAGACTACCAATCAGTATTTGCACAACCCTATAAATCCAGTGATCGTTATCTAATAGTATTAGCACGGGAAAATAATTTGGTTGAGGCTCGTTTGGGTCTGGCGATAGCTAAGAAACGGATTAAACTGGCAGTTGCAAGAAATCGTTTGAAGCGTTTAATTCGAGAAAGTTTTCGTCAGCAAAAAATAGCTAGTTTAGATTATGTGGTACTAGCAAAAAACGAAGCTAATCAAGCAAATAATCAAGTTTTATTAAACTCACTAGCCAAACATTGGCATAAACTATCACGTCAATGCAAAAAATCTTAATTTTTTTTATTCGGGGCTATCAATTAATTATTCGTCCATGGTTAGGACAAAGTTGTCGTTTTCATCCAAGTTGTTCTGAATATGCCCTAATTGCAATTAAAACTCACGGAGCTTTTCACGGCTTCATCTTAAGTGTTAAACGAATCTTCCGTTGCCATCCATGGCATCCCGGTGGATTTGACCCAGTACCTGAACCAAGGAAAAAAAATGGACAATACTAGGCTTATTCTGATTATGGCGTTAGCCTTCATTTTATTATTAATGTATCAGTCTTGGCATGAAGACTATCCTTCTGTCCCAATACCAACTACTGTTAGCAGTACTTCAGCACCTAATGCTTCTATACCTTCTGCACATTCTGTCCCAAAATCTTCAGAATTGTTGCCTAGCGTTGAACCTTCTAGTTCTATAACGAAATTACCTGTAGCTACAACCATAAATTTATTATCTACTAAAGAACGTATTCATATTACAACTGATGTGTTGCAATTAGAGCTTGATACTGTTGGTGGAGATATACGCAAAATAGGTTTAATTAATTATCCAGTTAAAGTTGATAAGCCAGATCAACCATTTGAATTGATGAATGATGAATTGCCAAATGTGTTTGTGGCTCAATCTGGTTTATTGCCAGAAAAACATGCTCCTACTCATAAGGCTATTTATCAAGTTGAAAAATTAAATTATAAGCTTGCAGGTGATAGTTTAGAAGTTAAATTGCATTGGCAAGGTGACCAACGAGTTTCGGTAGATAAAATTTATACTTTTCATCGTGGTAGTTATATTGTTGATGTGAAACATGTGGTAAATAATGAATCAGATCAACCTTGGAAGGGGCGTTTATACGGACAATTTCAACGGGCTGAAGCCACCTTAGCTGGTGATTCTAAATTTTTATATACCTATATGGGTGGTGCAATTTCTAGCCCTGAGCAACGATATGAAAAAATCTCTTTTGATGATATAAAAGATGGTAGCTTTAATCAAGAAAATCGTGCCAGTTGGGAAAATGGCTGGATTGCTATGTTACAACATTATTTTGTAGGTGCATGGATTCCAGAACGAGATCAAGAATATAAATATTATACCAATTTACAAAACCCAGGTAATCGGCATATATTAGGATTATATGGCCCTGAACAAACTGTAGCTCCATATACGAAGCAAGATTTTAAAATGCAACTCTTTGCTGGACCTAAATTGCAGGATAAATTAGCTGAACTAGCTCCTAATTTAGATTTAACTGTTGATTATGGGTGGTTATGGTTTATTGCTCAACCTTTGTTTACGATGTTGGGTATATTACATGGTTGGTTTGGTAATTGGGGTTGGGCAATTATTGTCTTAACCGTTATGATTAAGGTAGTCTTTTTTCAATTGTCTGCCACTAGTTATAAATCAATGGCTAACATGCGGCGTTTACAGCCACGTTTGGTATCTCTTAAGGAACGCTATGGAGATGATAAAACTAAGCTTAATCAAGCAATGATGGAGATGTATCGTAAAGAGAAAATTAATCCATTGGGTGGTTGTTTACCGATTGCAGTACAGATACCAGTATTTATTGCTTTATACTGGGTATTATTAGAAAGTGTGGAATTACGCCAAGCTAGCTTTATTTTCTGGCTTGATGATTTATCAAGTCCCGACCCATTTTTTGTTTTGCCACTGATTATGGGGGCTACTATGTTCATGCAGCATCATTTGAATCCAGCTCCGATTGATCCAATCCAACAGAAAATTATGTTAGTTTTACCGGTGGTATTCACGGTATTTTTTGCTTTCTTCCCATCTGGTTTAGTATTATATTGGGTAGTGAATAATGTCTTATCGATTGGGCAACAGTGGGTGATTACGAAGAAAATTGCTGGAAATGTTTTATAGATTTAATTAATTTAGAGTTCGGTAGGGTAAGATGTTGCCCTACAATCTCTATGATATTTTAGAATAATTTGCAAATAGTTATGAATAGGATATAAACTATGTTCACAAATAAATTAGCAATAACACTTATTACAGTATTATTTTTAGTTGGTTGTCAAACAGCACGTTTTTACACTATGGAAAAGTTTGGTGTCCATAAACGAGATTTACTAGTTAGCGATGTTAAAAAAGCTCGTGATTCTCAGGAATCGGCAAAGAAACAATTTAAATCTGCTTTAGAAAAATTCAGTTCAGTAGTAAATTTTGATGGTGATGCTTTACAAAAAAAATATGATCAACTTAGTTCCGAGTTTAAACGCAGCGAATCCAAAGCTAAAGAAGTGCAAGATCGGATTGAATCTGTAGAAGATGTTTCTAAGGCATTATTCCGAGAATGGGAAACTGAAATTAAGCAATATTCTAATGATAATATGCGTAGTATTAGCCAACAAAAAATGACTGAAACTCAAAATCAGTATGCAAAGCTCATTGAGGCTATGAAACAGGTGGAGAAGAGAATTGGTCCAGTTTTAACCACATTTAGAGATCAAGTATTGTTCTTAAAACATAATCTAAATGCCCAAGCTATTGCTTCGATTCAAAATGAATTGGTATCTGTTAAATCTAATGTAGCATCGCTTATTAAAGAGATGGAAATTTCTATTTCAGAAGCAAATACATTTATTAATTCGATGAGTAAAGAATAATAACATCTGGGCAGTTTATAAAAAATTTTGCTTAGTAAATTTAACAACTGTCCAAATTATTTTAACTCCATGTTTTATAATTTAACCAGTTAATACTTTTTGATAAGCTTCTTCAAAATTATATATAATTTTTGGATATATTAGATAAATTTCTTGGATTTTGCCGTCACTAGCTGCTGACCAAATCCGATTTAGCAAACGTTCGCCTTGAGCAATAGACGTAAGAACTTCAGCTCCTTTGTAATGTCCCAATGATTCTATAATTTCTTGTCTAGTAGCAATACATGGTAATACATAATCATTCAGTAAAATATTTATTTTCTCAGCAATTTCCACTTCATTAAGATTAAAAATTTCGGTTTCTAATTTATTCATTTCGGCTATTAATTCTTGCAGTAATGTTGTAGTGGAGGAACAAGCTAAAGTAGATGAATTATAGGTAAAATTGCTTAGTGATTGTGATTTGTGGTAAATGAATAGCCCAACACATGCTAACAATATTGATAAAATATAAAAAGGTAACATATCTGACCAAGTTGTATTAATAACTGGTAATTTAGCAGCACTAATTAATGCTAAAATAATCCCAATTGAGAATAATAATAAACCTAATATACGCATATTGACACCTTATAGAAAGATTTTAAATATTACATGACCTACATCCATAAGAGCTTCACCGATGATTAATCCAGCTGCAAGTGGTACTATTTTATTCTCTGCGAAAACCTCGCCCTTTTTCTTAACAATCATCATTTGAATCAAACAGCCAAGCCCATATCCAAGTGTAATAGACAGTGGTAAATACATTGCCAATCCTACCAAAACTCCCATCCCGGCTAAAGGAGCAGTTCCTATTAAAACTCCAATGACACCTCCTAATACAAATTTATCTACTGGTACAGTATTGTTTTGCACTGCTTCTACAACACTCATTAATACGGTAGCTTGTGGAGCTGGTAAATTCGTATTAGGGCCAAAACCATTTTTTCCGTCAACTCCTCCATACCAAAGTAGATAAATAACTGTACAAGCTACAATCACACCTATCCATGAAGTCGTAAGTTGTACAATTTGTTGTAATAGCGGACGGCTACCAACCATAAAACCTGTCTTTAAATCTTGCATCATGTCTGCACTTTGGCCTATGGCAACCGCAATTGCTAAAGTTATTAACATAGCCGCAGTCACATTACCATCAAGTGCAAACATCATCATCGTCACGGAAATCAATGCAATTCCTGAAACTGGAGAAATATCAGTTAAACCAGTGCATTGTGCTACAATTAATCCAGCCAGTCCCAACCATAAACTTCCTAATAAGGCAACTAAAATTGCTTGGCTTATTGATACACCAGTTACACTCCAAGCAGCAATGAAAAAGAAAAAAATAGCTATTATTCCGCCAATTACCAATATTGTAAATGACATTTCATCTTTACATTTTATACCATTATTGCGAGAGGCTGCTATTAGAGAATGGATGGCTCCTTTGACGGCTGAAAAATTGAGAATTAACTCCATAAAAGCTGCACCGATCAGAACTCCAATCCCTAAAGGTCTTAACATCTGACTATAAATAAAATCTATTAATGCTTTATCATCTAATCCGGTTGGAGTCCATGCGAGAAAAACCGAAGCTGGAGAAATTATCCACCAAGCTAAAATACCTCCAAATAGAAATGGCAATCCAGCCCGGCCAGATAGCATACCAGCCGCAAAATTTAAAGTTGATAAATAGATTGCTGGTGTTAGGTAAGCAGGCAAGATTCCAAAACTTAAATTAAGCTCTTCATTTTCTAAAATACCAGGGGTTTCTAGCCAACAGGAAATCATGATTATTTTCCAAATTGCACTAATCAATAAACCAATTCCAAGTAATTTAGCTTTATCAAATCCAGTAGCTGAACCCGAACGGATGATAGTTGCTACTGCTACTCCAGTTGGAAAACGTAAACGTTCTATTTCTATTAATTGTTTACGTAATGGAATTATAACAACTACCCCTAAAATAGCTCCCCCAATTCCAGCGATTAGTAATGGCCACAATGAAATTACTAAGTCTTGATTTTGAATGCTTAGTAAAAATAAAGTTGGTAAAACAAATGCTATTCCGGTTCCGGTTGAATTAATACCCGATGCAATAGTTTGATTAATGTTATTTTCAACAATTGTGCCTTCACGTAATATTCCATGTAAAAATACATAACCAAGAATTGCAGCAATAGCAGAACCGCCAATAGAAAAACCTAATTTTAGGGCAATGTAAACAAAAGCTATATTGAGAATAATTCCTTGAATGATGCCTAATAATACTGCAATTAGAGTTAGTTCCCGATATTTACTATTTTGATCGTTGAACACATCAAGTTACCCGCATTTTAAATATTTGGTAAATCATTTGGCTAATCCTGCAATATTTTGACCATTTATTTTGTAAAGTTAAATTATAGAAATTTATAGGATATTAATTTTAAATCCCAGTTTATCTAATAATTAATGGTTCACATTATTTGGGAATTGAATAATGGAAATTCTACAAAAAAACTAGTTCCATTACCCAATTCACTTTTACACCAAACTTTACCGTGCATTGCTTCTACTAATTTTTTTACGATAAACAATCCTAAACCATTAGAATGCTCATTACCAGTTGGTTTAGGAGTTAAGCGAGTAAATTTATTAAATAATTGCTTTTGATCAAAAACACTAAGCCCTTGGCCTTCATCTTTAATTTCACAACATACCATCTTATCAGATTCACACATGCGTATATCTATATGTTTACCATAAGGAGAGTATTTAACAGCATTAGAAATTAAATTATCTAAAATTTGATGGACTGTACCTTTATCAACAAAAGCATTATATTGATTATTTTTTTGATGTAACTGTAAAATTATACTTTTAGTTTTTGCTCTTTCATTATAACAACTTACAACTTCTTGTACTGTTGGTAAAATATCAACCCTACTTAATTTAGCATGAATTTCACCAGATTCTATTGCATTTACATCTAATAAATTTCTAATTAATTCAAACATTTGTCTTGAGCTATTTAAAATTAATTGACTAACTTCAATAATTTCTGATTTTGGCATATCATCATATTCTTCAATAATCATTTCTGCCCAACCTTTAATAGCAGATAAAGGATTTTTTAAATCATGGGCAGCAATGCCTAAAAATTCATTTTTATCTTGGTTCAGTTTTATTAATGCCTTATTAGTTTCTACTAAATTATAAGTATGCTCAACAATTTTTTGTTCCCTAAGATAACTATTTAAAGCTTCTTTTACTGTCAATTTTAAATCATCTACTTGCCAAGGTTTGGATATGTAACGATATAAATTTGCATAGTGAATTGCTCGACTAACTGCTTCAATATTGGCTTGCCCGGTCAACATGATTTTAGCTGTTTTTGGTGAAAGCTCATGAATACGTGTTAACAGTTCGTCTCCAGCCATTTCTGGCATGATGTAATCAGATATAACAAGGGCAATTTCAATTGATTCTGCTAATAATTCAATACATAATGCTATCGCATCATCACCATTTTCGGCTAATTCAATTAAATAAGTATTGCCAAATATAGTTTTGATTTCCATTTCTAAACTAGAAAGTATAGCAGGATCATCATCAACACAAATAATAGCAATTTCGTTCATTATATCTTCTCTTTTATAACAAGCAATGAATCCAAACCTACTTGACACTTAAAATAACTTATAATTTTTCTAATCCAGTTTTTATAGTATCAATTAATTCCTCCACTTGCCAAGGTTTATGAATACATCTATGTAAATTAGCTTCATCTTTAGCACGTTGTACCGCTTCTTCGTCAGCTTGGCCAGTGAGTAAAACTTTAACAATTTTAGGGAATTTTTTATGCACCTTAATTAAAAATTCATCCCCTTTCAAACCTGGCATTAACCAATCAGAAACAATTACTAGCAACTCCAAATTTTCATCAGTAAATTCCTCCATAATTTCCAAAGCTTCTTCGGCACTTTCAGCAAACTCATAAATATATTGATCGCCAAATTGATCTTTAAGTTGCATTTCCAAACTATTTAACACAATACTTTCGTCATCAACACATAGAATTACTTTTTCAGACATAATAATTTTTTCTAATTTTAAATAAAGCTTCTATTTAATATGGAGTCTTTAATAAATATATTAAGAGATTATATTTTTCTATAAAGAATATGGATAGGCCTAAATATATAATTCTCAACTGTCCTTGCTGGGTTCTCTAACATAAAATTAATAGCTTGAGCAGTAAAATATTTTTTTCAATTTCATTCATTCCTAATGTTTCTTGTTTATATTTGCTAATATCTGCATTAGTCTCAAAATTCGGTTTATAACATTTCTCAATTGAATGTATTATATCAATCCAAATTCTTGATATTTATCTTGAAGTTCATTCATAATTAAGAATTGCTAGATGTCAATACAAAACTATTAAAAGTTAGATAATTTATTACTGTCCATGCACCTACTATAATTAATAATGATATAGAAAACACAAACATATATTTGATTTTAATATCCTTATTTGAATAAATGGCCCATATCCCAATTATAGGTAATAGTAATAAAAAAACTGGCACTGTTAAAATTAAAACTGCATAATACCCATTAAAGTGGATAATTAAGATAACTTGGTGGTCGAAATGCAGTAGGTTCTTTTCCTGAACGTGAATAATTGAAAAGATAAGTTATCAGCAATTTGATAATAATACATCCAGATAGCGTAATTCATCACCTAAATACAGTGAATAAAATGCTCCGCAAGCTATAATGATGCAAATAATACCATAACTTATTTAAGTTTAGTCATAAAAATCCTATTGTATGAAAGGTAAAATTAACTTTATAAAACTTGATTATGTTATAATATTCTGGGAAGATCAACTTGAAATATTAAATTTTTAAATTCATGTGGATTCTATATTTCAATCTTAACCAATTATAAATATTGATAATATATAAATTAAAAGTTAAAATTACTGCACCCAAATATATAGTTAGTATAGCAATATATTAAATAATATTTTTTGAATAATATCTAACGTGTCAAAATATTCTAAAGAGATAAAAAATGTCAGAAAGTTTGCTTATTGCCCAAGTAACAGATACTCATATTAGACCATCAAATATATCATATAGAGGTGTGAATGTACGTCAACATTTTTTAAATGTATTAGCAGTACTTGCAAAAGAGCCTTTAGATTTAGTGATTTTATCTGGAGATTTAGCGTCTGTTGAAGGCGAGCCAGAATCATATGCATGGATGAGACAAGTATTGCGTGATTTCCCTCACCCATATGCTTTAATGGCTGGAAATCACGATCATGTAGTACGTATGATGAATGCTTTTGATATGTCAAACAGTGATGAAGTTACTCAAGGTATGTTGTATTTTAGCCGTAAAATAAAAGGTAGGCAACTATTATTTTTAGATAGTTCTCCTTATCGTATAGCTAGAGAACAATTAGAGTGGTTAGAAAATAAATTTATAGAATCCAATGAGCCAGCTTTATTATTTGTACATCATCCGCCAGCTATTTGTGATTGCAAGTTTATGGATGAACATGCTGTGTTGCAAAATATTGATGAGGTATGGAAAACTTTAGATCGGATTCCTCAAATTCAACATATTTTTTGCGGCCATTACCATGCGGATAAAACTGTGATACATAATGATAAATTTATCCATTTAACTCCATCAACCGCATTTCAAATTGATACCGAAACCTCTCACTTTATCATAAAACATACCAGACCTGGTTGGCGTATTATTGAATGGAAAAATAAACAAGTACATACGCATGTAGAATATTTATAACTTAATGAGTGATACATAATGAGTAATCAAGCTATTAAAAAATTTCTTAAATTATTATTTTGGATCCTTAATTTATCTAATATTGTTTTAGCCTCCCCTCCCCAAGTTGTAGTGACAATAAAACCAATTTATGCTTTGACTGTAGGGGTGATGGAAGGAGTGAGCAAACCGTATTTATTATTGCAAGGTACAGAATCACCACATAATTATAATTTACGCCCATCACAAGTTAGAAAATTATATTCATCAGATTTAGTTATTTGGATAGGCCCAAGTGTGGAAGGTTTTTTAGAAAAAACTATTGCTTCGTTGCATGATAAAGATTTACTTTTACTTGAAATACAAGATTTAACTTTATTAAAAATACGCCAAAATGATGCTTGGGATATTGATCATGATCATGATTCTGCTTCGCATATTGATCCGCATATTTGGCTTGACCCGCAAAATGCAAAAATTATTGTACAAACTATCGCACATAAACTTAGTTTGATTGATTCCAGTAATGCAGTTCATTATCTTAATAATTCTACTAAATTAATAAAAAAATTAGAGCAATTTGACCAAAAGCTAAAACTGCAATTAAATTCTATAAAAGATATACCATATTTAGTGTTCCATGATGCTTTCCAATATTTTGAAAAACATTATGGACTAGCTGTAGCAGGTTCTATTTATAAGTCCACAGACCGCAGGCTTAGTGCTAAACGTTTAGCTAAATTACGCCAGCGTCTAAAGTCAATTAGTTGTCTATTTAGTGAGCCACAATTTGAACCAATACCAGCTATTGTAGAAGATATATCTGTACGACAAGGAGTATTAGACCCATTAGGAGCAGCATTGCCTCTAACCAGTGATAGTTATTTTACTCTCTTGCAAAACTTAGCTGATTCATTGAGTGAATGTCTTGATAAATCTTAACATTATCTACCATAAATTAATGTAACTATTCGTAAATATATAGAAGTTTGGTGGTGTTGGTAAATTACTTATTTTCTCACTATTTCATAATGTTATAAAATATAAGGAATAAAACATGCAGATTAAATTAACAAAAGCTGCTATAAAAAACGCAATTGAAACTCTTGAGCAACAAAAAATTTATCCTTCCATTGAAAGAATTAAAAAAATAACTGGTGGTTCAAATAAGCGAATTTCCCAATTAAGAAAAGAACTTGAGAATACTGTTCCTGAGAATACAGCTACTAGTTTTGATACCATGATGATTTCGCAAGACGCAGTTTCACGGATAGAATTGCGAATGATGCAGATGGAGATGTTATTTACGCAGCGTTTTGCGGATATTGATGCCAAATTTGCTCTAAAAAATGACGTGGTTCGTAAGAATGATACAATTTTAGAGTTACAAGCTGAAAATAAAAAATTAGAATCAAAAAATACTTTACTTGTTAAACAGTTAAATCAAGAATTAACCAGAGTTAAAGAATTAAGTAAATTGCTGCAACAAGCTAATAATAGGATTGCTAAATTAGAGGGAGATGAAAAAAATTTGGCAAATATTAATGTTGAATATAATGATAAAGAAGATATAAAACAAAGAGTTATTCAGAAATTTAATATTCTTGTGGAAGCCCAGTGGGATGAAAAACAAAATGCAGAGATAGCTTTACAAAAAATAGCTCGACAATGGTTAATGGAAAAATGGCCCGAAGATTCTCATTTGTTAGATAATGCTGTGTTAGATAGCAATATTAA
The DNA here is from genome assembly GCA_030627125.1 of Thioploca sp. GTDB lineage: Bacteria > Pseudomonadota > Gammaproteobacteria > Beggiatoales > Beggiatoaceae > DRQV01. The sequence goes on along the minus strand of DAOUSR010000009.1, from coordinate 19,254 downwards.
TGATAAGCGGTATGTAATTGTTTCTATTTCAAAAAACCTAAAAACAGAACGACCTTATATTGTTCATTGCCTAATTTTTGACCGTGATACTGATGAACTGATAAGGCAACGTAAAGATTATGTTAAAGATAAAGCTGCACATGATAAAGCTCATCAATTGCTTAATGGGTAAATAATTAGATTCTATTAACCTTTAATGTGAGAATGAAAAGACTACTTTTGGCAGCAATTTCGTGCATTGTTTTTTTTAATTGCCGCATTCCCAATTGAATAATTTTTTATCAGTATTTCACCACCTGAATTTGATTTACCAATCATAGATAATTCATAAGTTTTAACTGATTACTTGTTCTATTCTTAAAGATATGATATAAAAGAACTAGTTTTTCGTAAATAGACTTATCCCAAAGGTGATTATTAAACTTTCTGCATAACATCAGTTATTCGTAAACACATTTCCGCAAATAAAAAAATCTAATTTCCCAATTACATTATGCAAAAATTTGTGATACTTGACAGAGATGGTGTAATTAACTATGATTCTGATACTTATATTAAATCACCAGATGAATGGCAAGCTATTCCTGGGAGTTTAGAGGCGATAGCTCGTTTAACTCAAGCTCAATATAGAGTTATTGTAATAACTAATCAGTCCGGTATTGCACGTAAATTATTTACTTTGGACACTCTAACTCAAATTCATCGGAAAATGCACCAACAATTGTCCAATATAGGTGGAGTAGTTGAAGCAATTTTCTTTTGTCCTCATAATGCTGAAGATAAGTGCAAATGTCGTAAACCATGTCCTGGACTGTTCCATGAATTTGCTAACCGGTTAGATGCACCTTTAGCAGAAATATGTGCGGTTGGTGATTCATTACGTGATTTACAAGCTGCCACTGTGTCTGGGGCAAAACCAGTTCTAGTTATGACTGGCAAAGGACAGAAAACCATACAAGATACAAAATTGCAAGAAATTGGTACGATTTCGACCTATGCTAATTTAGCTGTTTTTGTAGATAATTTTTTGATAAACTAATCTCTAATGCTATTTTTACGTTCACTACTATTTTATATTGGAATGATCTTAGCCCTGTTAGTATGGGCTCCTTTGATTGTTATAGCACCGCTATTTTCCTATCCTAAACGTTATCGATTATTAGTTAAATGGGGATATTTTACCATATGGTGGTTGGAAAAAACTTGCCGACTTACTTATAAATTGCATGGTGTAGAAAATTTACCACAAACTCCAAGCATTGTGTTAAGCAAGCATCAATCAGCATGTGAAGCAATCATGTATTTAAAAATATTTCCTATGCAAACTTGGTTGTTAAAACACGAGCTGATATGGATTCCTATATATGGTTTAGCTTTAAAAAATTTAGAAGCAATCACAATTAAACGGCAAAATATCCGTAAATCTATGCAACAAATTGTTGAAAAAGGTCAACAAAGTTTACAAGCAGGACGTTGGGTAATTATTTTCCCTGAAGGGACTAGAGTTCTTCCCGGCAAAACAAAACGTTATGGAATAGGAGGAGCTTTATTAGCAGAAAAATCAGGCTATCCAGTGGTACCAGTAGCTCATAATGCTGGAAAATTTTGGCCTAAACAGAGTTTTATTAAACAACCAGGAATTGTTGATATAGTTATTGGGCCAGTAATTGAAACTAAGGGTAAAACTTATCAAGAAATTAATACGTTGACTGAAGAATGGATAGAAAAAACTATGAAAGAATTGTGAAAATCTAAAGTTGCAAATTTTCTATTTTTGTTACTATATATATCAATAAAATATAAACAATAACCCAACCAAATAAAAAATACCCTTGAGCATGTAATAAAACAGCCAGCAACGCTGAGATACTGCAAGCCGCCATTAATACATATTCCCATAACACTGTGCGTTTATGTCCCCAACCTAGCTGTACTAAACGTTGATAATAATGTGATTTATGGGGCAACCAGAAAATTTCGCCAGCTAACAAACGTCTTAATAAAGTAATTGTAGCATCCACGATAAATGGCGAAAATATCAGTAAAGCTATCCACAAAGAAAATATACCATCACGATTACCCCATAAGCTAAAAGATGCGGCTAAAAAACCTAAGCTAGACGCTCCTACATCGCCCATAAAAATTTTCGCAGGTGGAAAGTTAAATATTAAAAAACCACCTACAGTGCTGATTATAATCAAGTTTAACCACATAAATAACTGTTGGTCAGCTACAAAACCTAAAATAGCAAAAGTGCCAAATCCAAAGATCGCCATACCTCCAGCAAAACCATCCATACCATCCATAAAATTGTATAAATTAGTCATCCACACTACAAATAAAAAAGAAATACTAATTTGGAGAATTTCTGGTAATGTCCAATCCAAACCGGGCAAGATAGTAATGAATAAATCGCATTGCCATAACAATAAAATTGCCGAAATACAATGGGTTAGTAAACGATAAGAAATTAATATTTGCTTACAATCATCAACAAAAGAAATAACTGCAATCAGCAAACAACTGATAAATATCCATATATAATTTTGGAGAGGTAGGTAAAACCAATCAACTATGAATAGTGTTATAACACAGGCTAATAATATTGCCACTCCGCCAGTAACTGGGGTAGGTTTGACATGTAAAGAACGGTCATTTGGCTTATCAAGAATACACAGGGCTGTTTCTGGACGACTAAGATATAAAGTCAATCCAGCTGATAGCAAAAAAGCTAAACACATCAAAAGCATAATCCTAGGTCCGTAAATTTTCTAGGTTGGTAGTTAAAATCATGTTTGGCTTCGGTACAGTCAAAACATAAATCTTGGTTAATTCGTGTTGCCATCGCAGTTGATAAGTGAGCATATTTAGGTAGCCAAGTTATCCCACGCATCATAGTAGTAAATAATGGTAATGGAACTGATATAATCTGTGGTTTTTTGCCTAAGGATTTAAAAATAGCCATAACCATATTGTGATAACTAAGGGTTTGTCCACCAGTTAAATTATAAGCTTTATTAATCGTGTTTGGAGATAAAGCCGCTTGAACACACGCTTGAGCTAAATCATCAGCATGGACTGGTTGACGTAGTCCGGTCCCTTGCCCAACAATGGGGAAAAATCCAAAGCGATGAATAAAATTAGCAATAAAAGTTACATTTTTATCCAAACCACAGCCATAAACTAAAGTTGGCCTTAATATTGTCCAAACTATATTACGCTGTTGGCATTCTTTTATCAATGCTATTTCGGCTTGAATTAATTGGTTGGCTATAGCTTGTTCCTTGGCATCAGTTGAATCTTCTTTAGTAAAACGGCTAGTTGAGCTAAAAGTAATAACTCTTGTTAATAATGTCGTTTGCGGTAAACGTGCCAATAATAGCGGTAATAATGGTAAAGGAGCCGAATAAAATAACTGACTAGATGTTTTAATCGGTAAAATTTCAGTTGCTAAATCGGTCTGTAACCATGTTATTTTATCGGAATTAGGACGTGATTGGCGACTAATTGCAACTATATTATAATTTTGTAATCGTGGTAATAAAAAATGCCCGATTTGATTGGTTGCACCAGCTACAATTATAGTTGACATATTTGTATATTTAGGATAAGACCAAAAATAGTATTTCTCGACTGTGTATCTGATAATAAACTATACTTAGGCATAATTAACCAAATCATGTACTTCAACTCTAAGAAATTCTTCCAAAGTTTCTACCGTTTGCGGTCTTGAAAATAGATAGCCTTGCACATGATTACATTTAGCAGCTTGTAGCATAGAAGCTTGGGCTTTACTCTCAACCCCTTCAGCAACTATTCTTAAATTAAAAGCTTTACCTAAAGCAATAATAGCATACACAATTTGGGCTGATTTAGAAGAAGATTCAATTTCCTGAATAAAGCTTTTGTCAATTTTTAACGCATCTATCGGAAATTTTTGTAAATAACTTAACGATGAATAACCAGTACCAAAATCATCTATATATAAAAGTATTTCTAAGTTTTTTAAATCATTTAACAGTGCTAAAGCTTTTTCTGGTTCTTGCATCATGGCTGTTTCAGTAATTTCAACTCGGCAAGTTGGGCCTTTAATGCCACTTTTTTCAATAATATCCTGAATTTGACGGACTAATCGTGGTTGTTTAAATTGGATTGGTGACACATTAATATTCATACCTAAATTAGCATGATGGTGAAACTGAGTCTGCCATTGTTTTAATTGATTACAAGCAGTTTCAAATACCCACAAGCCTAATTCTTCGATCAAACCCGATTCTTCTGCTAAAGGAATAAAACTGTCTGGAGGAATTAAACCTTTTTCTGGATGTATCCACCGAATTAAAGCTTCTAAACCCACGGTATTTTGATTTTCTAAGGAGATAATTGGTTGGTAATACAGACGAAATTCTTCTCGTTCCAAAGCTTTACGCAAGTCTGATTCCATCCTTAATATATTAATAACCTTAGTTCGCATCCCCGGTTGGAAAATTAAAAATTTACCTCTACCTTGTTTTTTAGCTTCGTACATTGCTGTATCAGCATCTCGCAACATATCATCAGCATTATTATATCTCAAATCACCCAACGAAATACCGATACTAGCAGTAGTGTTAAAAGTCTCATTTTTTAGAGTATAAGATTTACATAATTCAGCTTGAATAAATTCAACTCGTTGTTTTAATGATTCTAAATCTATAATGTCTTTTAATAAGATAGAAAATTCATCACCACCAAAACGAGCTACAGTATCATTTTTAGCGACAGCATTGTTTAAACGTTGAGCCAATTCGATAAGCAGCTGGTCTCCAACAAAATGACCCAAACTATCATTAACAATTTTAAACCGATCTAAATCAACAAATAATACCGCAATTTTCTTTGTATTAGTAGCTAATACTTGAGTTAAAATTTTAGTAAAAGCTGCCCGATTTAACAAACCGGTAAGTTGATCATGAGTAGCATCATACTGTAACTTTTTTTCAATAAGTTTACGTTCAGTAATATCTTCAACCATACCTTCGTAATAACGAATCTTACCATCATCACGTACCACTCGTATCGTTTCATTTACCCAAATTATTCTGCCAGTTTTGCAACGAGCTTGATATTCAAAATCAGATAAGTTAGAACGAGTTTCTAATAGAGTTAAAAATTCCAAATATTTTTTTGGATCAAGATATTGTCTAGTATTATTAGTTTCAGTATAAACTTGGGCGGCTGATTCATAATCAAATATTCGCACAAAGGCTGGATTAACGCTTAAATAATGGCCATTAGGACTACATTGAAAAATACCTTCAATTGCATTTTCAAAAATATCTCGATATTTTTTTTCGGCTTCTCGTCTAGCTTCTTCGGCATATTTACGTTCAGTTATATCTTCTATCATATTAATAATAAATGATTGAGTAGTATCACGAGCAATTGAGCTACTTTGATTGGCCCATATAATGGTACCATTTTTACAGATATAACGTTTATCAACCTGATAACTATCGTATTTACCAGCTAACATTTTTTCTAACATAAATTGATCTTTATTCACATCATCAGGATGGACTAAATTATTGAAATATTTAATATTTAACTCTTGTTCTCGATATCTAAATAATGCTTGTGATGCTCTATTGCTATCTAATATTTCTCCGGTTAAGCTAGTTTGTAAAATCCCAATAGCGGCTTCAGCAAAAATGGCCTGAAAGCGTTGTCTGGAAGCATATAAATCCTTAGTCATCTGTTCACGAACTTTAATTTCTTTATTTAAAGCTTGATTAGAAGAATAAAGGCTTTGAGTACGTTTAGCAACTAATTTATCTGCCCATTGAAATTGAATCAAAATTATGTAGATATAACGCAATAACCCCAAGGTAAATAGTGTTCCTATTGCTAAGATTATCCAGGCATACCAGGTTTGATGGAAAGGAGCATTTGATACTTTAGAAAATGTAATTTGCCATAATCTACCTCCAATATCTAAATAATCTTGCCATAACTCATTGGTTGGGTCATAAATTTGCTCTTGATACCAAGTTGGAGAATATAATTTTTGAATTTCAGTATTTGGAGTTTTATCAAAGATTTGTAAAACCGCATTAGTTCTTTGTTTACGGATGCGTAACACGTTCTCAGCTAAACTATCTAATGATAATACTCCTATAGCAAATCCAATTATGTCATGCCGTCGTTCCGCAATTGTAGAATGGGAATAATTGTTATTTTGATAAACTGGTATAAAAACGTTTAACCCTAATGTTTTACCAGTATCTGTCAATATTTCAATGGCTCCACTAGCAGTAAATTGTCCTGAATCACGAGCTGTCTCTAAAGCTTGTTTTAAAATAGTATTAGAGCCAATATCATAATTTAATCGATTGATATAATTAGTTTTAGATTCAATAAATCTAACTGGATAATATCTATCTCGTTGCTCTACGATTTGTCTTTTATTTAATGGAGATAATTCCCAAAATGTATGCTCAAATGTTGGGGCAACAGATATCCATTCTAAAGCTTGAATACCAGAGTGAATGAGTAAATCACTGTTAACAAATTTAGTAAAATTCTGTTGAGTTAGTTCATGATGTACATGGTATAAACGTCGAATTGAGGTTAAAACATTTTCTAAAGTTATAAAAGTTTGCTGTAACACTCGCACATAATCATGTTGTTTTTGATGTATTTCAATCGCTTGTTTTACTTCCCATTGCTTTACATAAACAAACGCTGTTACAGATAATCCTAATCCAACAATTGCAACTAAAAATAACGAAAGATAAGTGTTTTTAAGAGATATTTTATGCAACATGTGTTATGATAAACCATATCCAAATTTAGAAGATTTAAATATTATGGAATTCTTTGTGTTCTGAAGAAAATACATGTGAATATAAATTAGCAATCCACTGTTTACCTTCTTGAGTCACACGTAAATAATGTAAAGCATTTTGGATATAGCTACTAACAATTCCCCAATAAAATGAAGGATATTTAACTCGTAAATCATAAGGAGTATAATAACCTAATTGCTCATTTATCCCAGTTTCTTGAAATTCATAAAATAATGTGGGAAGTTTACGTAAATAATGTGGGTCTGCTAACTGACCTATTAAATCAGCAGCTCTAACCAAACCTGGATAAGATGAAGTACTTTGATGATCAGTATCGTCAGGCACTGGGAAACGAGTAAGCTCTATATTAGCTGCAATTACTTCAGCATCAATAATTGGATTACCTCCAAACCGTTCCCGAATAAAAAGCTTACCTCGGTCAACGTGATAAGGTGACATTGAAGCATCAGTTGCTCCTTGTGGTAATGTTATCATTTCATTCTTAATGCCAGTAGTATAACGACCATCTTTATCATCACGGCATATTCCACGTACATGGCCTATATCATGACATAGTAAGGAAATTATAAAATTTAACCAATCACGGTGTGAAACTCCGCCTTCACGAATATGTTTGCCTCTTAAAATTTCTTGGCCAACTAAAGTTACCATAATAGTATGTTCCATATTATGATACATTGCATCACTGTTAGCGAAATGTTCTAAAGCCATGCGTCCAGCCCAAGAAATAATTTCACTATTACTAGCTTCTAATTTGCCGTAATTACGTCGATAAGCTTTATCAAGTTGTTCAACAAAACCATCAATAACCAATTCAGTAGGATTAAACATTTTTTAATACCCTAATAGTAATACTTAGTTAAAATCATATAGCATTGTAACCAAATTATTAAATACTTACAAACTGATATTACGCAAATTAAATTAAGAGTTAGAAGAAACCAGAATTTAAATTTGAAAATGATTGAATTTCAATTATAAAATTGTAATTATATCTTATATTAAATATAATACCTTTGTGCAAAATATTGTTAAAAAATTATTAGTTTGAATTCCCTGTATAAAACATACCAATTTAAAAAATTTGGATAATAAAATTCTAGTTATTCTACTTTTTTAATGTTTAAATCATATTATTTCTAAAAATTTATTGAGGTAACAATGCTAACTATTATCCTACCTTGTCTTAATGAAGCAGATAGTTTAAAGATTCTTCTGCCAAAGTTAATTAAAAAATATCCAAATGCAGAAATTATCATAGTTAACGATGGTTCCAATGATGATTCGGCCAAAATTGCTGAACAGTCTGGAGCTACAGTTATAAATCATCCATATAGTAAAGGCAATGGTGCGGCAATTAAAACTGGAGCAAGGGCGGCAAGTGGAGATATTTTAGTATTTATGGATGCTGACGGGCAACACGATCCAAAAGATATTGAGAATTTGTTAGCTGAGTTGAAATCTGGATATGATATGGTAGTTGGAGCTCGTAATTCTGGTTCCCAAGCTAGTATTGGGCGTTTGTGGGCAAATAGCTTTTATAATTGGCTTGCAAGTTGGATATCTGGACATAACATTGCTGATTTAACTTCTGGATTTCGGGCTGTGCGGGCTGCTAAATTTAGTGAATTTCTCTATTTATTACCAAATGGTTTTTCTTATCCAACCACAATTACTATGGCATTCTTTCGAGCTGGTTATAGCGTCAGTTACATTCCCATAATTGCACATACCAGAATTGGCAAAAGTCACATCAAATTGTTAAGAGATGGGATACGATTTTTATTGATTATTTTTAAAATTGGTACTTTATATTCTCCCTTAAAATTATTTGGTCCATTAAGTGTATTTTTCTTTGTACTAGGATTAAGTTACTATAGCTACACGTTTATAACTGATGCTCGGTTTACTAATATGGGAGTATTGCTCTTTATCACTTCAATCCTAATTTTTTTAATTGGTTTATTATCTGAACAGATAACTCAGCTGTTATATAGTTATTCCAATAAAAAATCTTAAACTATAATTATATTACGCAGTAACATTAGTTATCACCAAAATCCGTTATAAGCAGAATTTAACCATGAAAAAAATGAGTTCATTATTATTTAACCAAGGTGGCAGATGTTTTTATTGTGAGGCTGTTTTAAACATTGACGAAGCTACAATTGAGCATATTGTACCTAAGTCTAAAGGTGGTAGCGATGATTTAACTAATTTAGTGGTTTGTTGTAAGTATGCTAACCAAGCTTTTAGAGATTATTCACCCAAGCATAAAATGGCAGTGATAAAACAGCTTTGTTGTCTTGACTCAATCTGTAAAAAAATCTTTCCAAGAATTGAGCAGAAAATTGCAATACAAGATGTTGAAAATCAAGACCAGATTACCCAAGATAGTAATAATGCTTCAACTAACAAGGTAAATACTCAACCAGATATTTTATTGGCTTATAATTTATTGCTTCAAGTTGTAAAATTATTTGAAGAAAAAGGCAAAGAAGCCATAATCAGTCAAATTAAGGCAAAAATGTTGGAATTAGAGCCATCCTTTAAAGAATCTAATTATGGATTTAATAAATTTAAGGACTTCTTATTTCACGCCCAAAAAGAAAAAATTATTACTATAAAACAAAATAAAAAAGCGAATAATTATATTGTAAATAGTCATAAAAGTTAGAATGGGCAGTATTTATAATATCATCCTATGGACTAATACCCTCACCACAAACTCAGATAAAAAATATGTAAATAGTAATAGTTGTATTAAAAATGTAGTTCTAACAAACAAAAGAAACCAAACATATATCAAATTAATATAACCTACATGACAACACCAGTTATTTTATGTATTGATGACGAATCAATCCTATTAGAAGCACTTAAATGCCAACTTAAAGACTATTTTGCTGGTAAATATCGAATTGAAACAGTGGAATCTGCTGAAGAAGCTTTGGAAGTTATTGAAGAATTACAAGAAGACAAAGTTGAATTACCAGTGGTTATTTGTGATCAAATAATGCCAGGCATGAAAGGAGATGAGCTATTAATAGAAATTCATGCTATTATGCCAGCCACTTTAAAAATTTTATTGACCGGCCAAGCTGATGTAGAAGCCATAGGAAATGCGGTTAACAAATCTAATCTATATCATTACATCGCTAAACCTTGGGAACCGACTAATTTTAATTTAACTATTAAAGGAGCGATTGAGCATTATTATCAAGAGCAAAAACTAGTTCAATTTTATGCTGATTTAGAAAAAAAAGTTGCTGAACGGACTCAAGAACTGCGGAAAAAAAATGAATTTTTAAACATGGCTGTCCATGATTTAAAGAATCCTATTACTGCAATTCAAGGATTTTCCGAAATACTACAATGTGATTGCAAAGATATAGATGATGATGAAGTAATTGAAATAGCAGGTAAGATATTAACTAGTTCGCAACAAATGTTTAATTTAGTAAAAAATATATTAGAAGTTAATGCAATTGAGTTAGGTAAAATTAATTTATCGTTTAGCAAACAAGATGTTCTACCCATTGTACAAGGGTTAGTAAAAAATTATACTACAATTGCCAAAGCTAAAAATATTCAATTACAATTAAATTATGCGGATGATAAATGCTATACCAAAGTTGATACTAATAGTATCTATAGGATTTTAGACAATTTAATTTCAAATGCAATAAAATACTCATTACCAAATAAAAGAATTTTAATAAATTTTGATAATAATCATGATAAGGTACGTTTTAAAATCCAAGACGAAGGACCAGGATTGAGTGATGCTGATCAGCAAAAATTATTTGGTCAATTCACTCGCTTAACTCCACAGCCAACAGGCGGTGAACACTCAACTGGTTTAGGTTTGTTTATTGTGAAACAATTAGTAGAGGCAATGCAAGGTAAAGTGTGGTGTGAGAGTATATTAGGGCATGGAGCATCTTTTATCGTTGAATTTCCGAGGGTTGACTAGTGATTTGGCAAAATTTATCAACTTGAGTAAAAATAGCTATCCAACTAATTTTATTACAGAAACTGGATAATCGTTCTGTATTGATTTATATTCAAACATATAGCATATATATTAACAATTTTTGTAACTCTAACGGCCAAATTTCATGGCAAAAAATCGTTAAATTTAACTCTTCTACAGAAAAATTATGAACTGGATAGATAACATAATCATTATTCTTATTTGGTTATTTGTGGTTTTTGGTTATTCCAAAGGTTTTGTGGTAGAACTCTTTTCCTTCTTAAACTGGTTCTTATCCTCTATAATAGCTTTATTTTTTGTAGGAGGATTGGCAAATTTATTAGTATCTCTAATCTCTTTGAGCGACTTGCGTTTTGGAATGTCAATTATGATATTATTTTTCATTAGCTTTATTATAATTGATTGGCTTAATGATTTAATTATCAGCTCCATAGGACCAACTCAACTCATTGGACTAGAATGTATAATCGGAGCATTATTTGGATTTGCTAAAGGTAGCACCATAATAATAATGTTAATTATATTATCTGGTTTAACCAAACTTTCCGCTAGTACTTGGTGGCAGGAATCTTTAATAATAAACATAGTTAAACCAATTATTATGATATTTTTTAGCTATTTATCGCCTGATATCGTAGTCCAATTTAATTTCAAACCTTAAATAATTATAATGTGCGGAATCATTGGGATTGTAGGAAAATCATCTGTAAATCAAGCTTTGTATGATGGTTTGACTGTATTGCAACATCGTGGTCAAGATGCTGCTGGTATTGTAACTTGTGATAATGATCGTTTATATCTACGCAAGGATAATGGTTTAGTGCGAGATACTTTTCACACTAGACATATGCTAAACTTACATGGTAATATGGGTATTGGCCATGTGCGTTATCCAACTGCTGGTTGTGAATCCAGTGCTGAAGCTCAACCTTTTTATGTAAACTCTCCTTATGGAATCACTTTAGCCCACAATGGTAATTTAACTAATGCCGAAAGTTTAAAACAAGATTTATTTCGGGAAGAATTACGTCATATTAACACTAATTCTGATTCTGAAGTATTGCTAAATGTGTTAGCTCAAGAATTACATAAACTACATAAATTAGATGTTAATCATGAAGATGTGTTTAAAGCTATTAATGGAGTTCACCAACGTTGTAGAGGTGGTTATGCCGCTGTAGCAATGATTACAGGTGTAGGTATTTTGGCTTTCCGAGACCCACATGGCATTCGTCCACTTATATATGGTAAACGTGAAACTCCAAATGGCACTGAGTATATGGTAGCGTCTGAAAGTGTAGCGATTGATATGCTTGGTTTTCAACTAGTGCGAGATATTGCTCCAGGAGAAACTATTTTTATCACTGCTACAGGCCAATTGCATTCTTACCAAGGTACTAATAAGTATGCAAATGCTCCGTGTATTTTTGAATATGTTTATATGGCCCGGCCAGATTCTATCATTGATGGTATTTCAGTTTATAAATCTCGCTTACGAATGGGTAAAGCTCTAGCGAAAAAAATTCTCAAGCTCTATCCAAAACATGATATTGATGTAGTTATTCCTATTCCTGATACTAGTTGTACGGCAGCTTTGCAACTTGCTTATGTATTAAATCGGAAATATCGGGAAGGATTTGTTAAAAATCGTTATATTTCTCGGACTTTTATCATGCCGGGGCAGAATATGCGAAAAAAATCGGTTCGCCAAAAACTTAATGCGATTAAATTAGAATTTGCCAATAAGAATGTATTGTTAGTAGATGATTCCGTAGTACGCGGTACAACTTCTAAACAAATTATTCAGATGGCACGTGATGCTGGGGCTAAAAAAGTATATTTTGCTTCAGCGGCTCCTCCGGTGCGTTATCCCAATGTCTATGGTATCGATATGCCTTCAGTGAATGAATTACTAGCTCATAATCGTACTCCTGAAGAAGTTGCTAAGATTATCAAAGCTGATTGGATGGTATATCAGGATTTAAAAGACTTGATAGCATGTGCTAGGAAAGGTAATAAAAATATTAAACAATTTGACACATCTTGCTTTAATGGTGAATATATTACTGGTGATATTAATCAGGAATATCTAGAACAGCTTGAACTACGACGTAATGATTCTGCCAAGATTAAAAGCAACACCCAAGATAATGAAATTATGGGTATTCATAATGTTACTTAAGGAACGTGTTTAAAATTATGGCAACCACACTACCCATTAAGATCATGAATTTACTCCTGCATAATATTTTGTAGGGGTAATTTACCCTATTTATAGTATTTCTAAAATTTCTACTCTTAAAAATAAGATTATGCAAAAAAAAGGTTGTTTACTAATTGTTGATGATGAAGATTGTGGACGTAGTATTTTAGAAATATTATTACAACCTGAGAATTATCAGTTAGAATTTGCGGTAAATGGTGAAGATGCTTTAGTGAAAGCAGCAAAATTTATGCCTGATTTAATTTTGTTGGACATTATAATGCCAAGGATGGATGGGTTTGAAGTTTGTAAACGTCTGCGGGTTCATCCTAAATTAGCTGAAGTCCCAGTAATCATGTTGACAGCTATTAGTGATCGGGCAACTCGGTTAAAAGGTATTAAAGCTGGAGCTGATGACTTTATAACCAAACCTTTTGATAAATTAGAGCTATTAGCTAGAGTTAATACGATTATTAGGTTAAATCGTTATCGTCGTTTATCAACTGAAAGGATGCGATTTGATTGGGTGGTTGAACAGTCTGATGATGGTTATTTATTACTAGATGGTAATTCGATTCAATATGTTAACTCAGCTGCTCGGCTATATTTAGGGTTATTAACTGAAGATATCAAGTTTGCCAGTTTTACCGAACTTTTAGCAACCCAAAATCTTAAGCAAGAACCAGCTATTGCTTGGCAAAATTGGCCTAAGTCTAACATTGGTGATATAGCACGTTATTTGGTAAGAGCAGAAACTCAACATTCCCAATTACTATGGTTGCAAGTATACATTTTAGAATCACCTTTCGATACCTTTAGCGGTCAATTAGTACGTTTAAGTGATGTTAGTGAACAGATGAATTTGCAGCAACAGATGTGGACTTTTCAAAATTTAGTTTCCCATAAATTACGAGCTCCACTTAATGGTTTGATTAGTTTACAACTGTTAGATCAAAAAAATATTGATCTTTCTAGTCAAAAATCTCATTCATTACTTAATATTGCTAGGGATAGTGCAAAACGGTTGCAAGATCAGATTCTGGATATTCTACGTTATTTAGATTCATCTCAATTACTTGAACATGATAATGTATTTCAATTATCTAAATTATCTAAATTATTAATCAAAATTCAAATAGATTTAGAACTTAAGCCTCTTTCCATTCAAATAGATGATACTTTAGTAAATCAATCTATTGTATTTTCTAACAGGGGATTAGAGTTAATATTGCACGAATCTTTCACCAATTCAAAAAAATTCCATCCTCATCAGTCGCCTACATTAGAAATATCTGTCACTATAGCTGCCGATAAAATTTTGTTATTATCTATCAGTGATGATGGTAGATATATGTCAAACAAAGAACTAAATAAAGTATGGACTCCATATTACCAAAGTGAAAAATATTTTACTGGTGAAGTAAAAGGTATGGGTTTAGGATTATCAATGATTGCTAAATTAGTCTTGGGTAGTGGAGGTAATTATCGTTTATATAATCGGAATGACATCCCTGGAGTGACAATGGAATTATCGTTGCCATTAAGTTAGCTTGATTAATTTTCGATCTAAATTATCTCTTAAAACAACTAATTATGCAAAATAAACTAACCTGCCCAGTAAAATTATCTCGACAAAATGTAATTACCATGATTCGTTTTGTAAAGATTATGCATGATTTAAGTGAATTGCATAGCTATCAGGCAAGCATTGATTTACCCACTGTTGCCCAATTTAGTTCTAAAAACTCTGGAGTAATGATGGGCTATGATTTTCATATTACTGAACAAGGCCCTAAATTAATAGAAATAAATACTAATGCCGGTGGTGGATATTTAGCCTTTCACGCTGCTCATCCAACCAATTTTGCCGTTGCTGCATCGAAGCTAAAACTAAAATTATTACAAATGTTTGTCCAAGAAATTACTTTATATGGAAATAAACCAGCCAGAATAGCTATTATTGATGAGCAACCAGAAAACCAGTTTTTTTTCCCAGAGATGCAACAGTTTGCTAAAATATTGAGCCAAGATTTAGGCATACCTACAGATATAATTGATCCCAGTAAATTGGAGAATAAAAATCATAAATTATTTTTCAATGGTAAGCAAATAGATATGATATACAATCGGCATTGCGATTTTTATTTGGAAACCATGCCAGATATTAGGGCCGCTTATTTAGCTGGTAATGTATGTCTTACTCCTAATCCTAGAATTTATGGGTTATTAGCAGATAAACGACGTATGATAATTTGGTCCAACTTAAAAGCACTGTTAGAAATAAGCATAAGTCCTACTGTTGGAAATTTTATTGATTCTATAGTGCCGAAAACTCATTTATTAGTAGATTTAGACTTAGAAAAAATTTGGAATGATAGGAAACAATGGGTATTTAAACCGATAAATCAGTTTGGAAGTAGAGGAGTTATACTAGGTAGTAGTTTAAGAAAAAACCGTTTTAATAGCTTACCAATAAAAGAAACTTTAGTACAACAGTTGGTAAAACCGTCTATTACTGATTGTAAAGGATATGATAAACCTATGAAAACAGATATCAGAGTATTTGCTTACCGTGATAAAATTTTAGGAATTGGTGCTAGAATATACCGAGGACAAGTAACTAATTTTCAAGCACCAGAAAGTGGTTATGCACCAGTATCTTTAATAGGTACTGGGCTAAAAATATAATTATAGCGATTCTTAATAAACTTCAATATAAATATCAGTCATTTAATTCGTATCAATATATTCTATCCAATTGGGAAATACTATATATACAGTTGTAGGAGAACGATACAAGCCAGTTTGTCGTTGACCAACGCTGTGGTAAGAAAGATGCTCAGATGTTCAAAAACGCAATGGGGGGAAAATTGTTGATTTATTATCATGTATAAAATATAATGATTCATTTAACAAATTATAAATAATTAACACAAGAAATTCGACATTAAGTAATCATAAATAGTGTTTCAATTTGCCCAGATTTATTTACCAAATAGCGGATGTTATAATGATAAGTTTAATCAAACAAGTGATTGAAACAGTAGCCCAGTTAATAAACTCTAAACCAACAGCTATTTTGAGTATAGAAGACCAAGTTGAAGGTAAAATAATTGGTGGTTGGGCAAGGAATGAATTTATTGCGTATAATAAAGAAATTAAAATAGAAGCTACTCCTTTAGAAAAAATTGTCATATCTAAAGAAGCACACACTTATCCTGGAAAAGTAATAGAATCTTTACCATTTCCAACTTATAAAAATGCTGATGCAAATAGTGGTTTTAGCTGTTTATGCTTACCATTATTAAACAGTGAACAACTAGTAAAAGGTATTCTTATTATTGCTCAAAAAAGAGGTAGCCCATTACCATCTGAACGTTTACAAACCTTAAATGCAATATTACCATTAATCGCTGCTATACTGGAAAATAATTTAGAACATGAACGTTTAATAAGACTTGCTACCACTGATGAATTAACTAATTTATATATTCGCAGTTATTTTGATACTAGGTTACAAGAAGAGTTTACTAGAGTTCGTCGCCATGGTGGAGTTTTTTCTTTATTAGTGATAGATGCAGATCGTTTTAAACGAATTAACGATATTTATGGTTACAAAGAAGGTAACAGAGCCTTACAAGAAATTGCCAAGGTTTTAGATTCCTCAATTCGGAAGGAAATTGACATTCCATCTCGATATGCTGGCACCCAATTTATAGTATTATTACCTAATACTGATGTTGATGGAGCTTATATTTTGGCAGAACGTATCCGCCAACGATGTGAAAAAAATAAAGTTACTACGTTAAAAGGAGCTACAATTAGAGTTACTGTAAGTATCGGATTAACTCATAACGTAGAAATAGCTCATGAAAATTTGCTAGATGATGATGCTGTTAATCAAGAAACAAATTCAGTAACTGAAGTATCTAAGGAAGAAATACTTCAACGGGCCGATTTGATGTTACATGCTGCTAAAAAAGCAGGTCGCAATCAAGTTATGGTATGGTGGTAATTTTTAATTAAAAAGTTAATATGTCGACATTAGTTGTAGTGAAAAAAAATGGAGTTGCTTGTATAGCAGCTGATACCCTAACTTGTTTTGGTAATAAAAAACAGCTAGCTACTTACGATGCTGTTCCCACCAAAATGCTTAGTGCTGGTGATTCTTATATTGGTTTAGTTGGTAGTGCTGCTCATAATCTAGTATTGGAAAGTATATTTTCTAACAGAAAAAAACAGCCAAATTTTAATAACCGTTTAAAAATCTTTGAATTTTTTCGTAAATTGCACGTACAATTAAAGGAAGATTATTTTCTTAATCCCAAAGAAGATGAGCAGGACCCTTACGAATCAAGCCAAATGGATTTATTTATAGCTAATAGTTATGGTATTTTTGGAGTATTTAGTTTACGAGAAGTATTTGAATATAATAAATTTTGGGCTATAGGTTCTGGAGGTGAATTCGCTCTTGGAGCTATGTATTCAGCTTATAATCATCTTGATTCAGCAGAAGAAATTGCCAAAATAGGAGTTAGTGCTGGAGTAGAATTTGATGATGGTTCATCTGCTCCTATTATGTGTCATAGTGTTGATTTGATTGATAATTGATTATGAAATCATCTTGTGAATCGGTTATTGTTCTGATTCCAGCTAAAAATGAAGTTCAAACAGTAGGCAAAATTATAGATGAAATCAAGTCTAAATTATCAGTTACAGTTGTAGTGATTGATGATGCTAGTACTGATGATACTATAAAAATAGCTCGAACGGCAGGAGCAATTGTATTGTCATTGCCGTTTTCACTAGGTGCATGGGGAGCAATCCAAACCGGTTTACGTTATGCCGCTAAACATAATTTTAAGATTGCTATCACGATGGATGCCGATGGTCAGCATGAAGCTGATTCTATTCCAATTTTATTAAACGCAATCCATCAATGTGATGTGGTTATTGGTGCTTATCCTCAACGTGGTAGTTTATCTCGTCAAGTTGCTTGGCAATTATTTCGTAAATTATCTGGCATAAATTTAGAAGATTTAACTTCTGGTTTACGAGCTTACAATAGTAAAGCTATTAAATTACTTGCTTCTAAATCAGCAACTTTATTAGATTATCAAGATATGGGAGTATTGATTTTATTACATTCTGCTGGTCTGCAAATTGTTGAAGTACCAACCTTAATGCATCCTAGAAGTAATGGTCATTCCCGTATTTTTAATTCTTGGTGGGCGGTATCTAAATATATGTTATGTACTGGTATTTTATGTCTAGCTCACGGTAAGTATGGTGAAAAATGTCGTACCAAATAACGTCAGCAATTTTAGGTTTATGTTTGGCCACTATTATTTTATGGTTAATTCGTCGAGATCGTTTACATTCACGGCATGGTTTTTGGTGGTTGGTGGTTGCCCTTGGGGTTATGGTATTAGGTGTTTTCCCTACCTTTATTGACAAATTAGCAGTTTTTTTTGGCGTTAGCTATCCACCAACCTTATTGTTCATTTTGGGTATGGGAATGATTTTGATTAAAGTTATTAATATGGATTTACATCAATCAAATTTAGAAAGAAAAATCCGTTCTTTGGCCCAAAGAATGGCAATTTTGGAAGGGGAGAAGCAGGATGAAGATTTATAGGTTACTACTTGATTAAACACTATAAATTATAATTTCTTCTGACTAATCCTTTAGTTAAGAATGAGTAAGGCTGGTAATCAATGTGCATAACATCATTAGGAACAATATTAGGTTCCACTTCTTTGGAAACTTCCCTCATTCTCAATAACCTCGTTAGGAATGCATTCTAGACGTACCAGCGTCTAATTCATACTATAGCGTTTCCCATTTGGATAAATCCCCAAAAAATTGTTAAAATATCGAAAAACTGATTCTGTTATTTCCATCTTTGGTAATGATGGGTCATGAGAGGTCGAGAATTGATTGGCATAATTAAATTTATGTGTATACGTAAAGCTATACATAACAATGATTAAGTGTATAACTCCATGTTTGCAAAATATTTTTAATGCGGTCATCCTGAGAAGCTTAGTGCGTAACATCAGTAATATAAGAAAAATATGATATACTAAAATAAAAAAATTACAGGAATTTATTTAATGAATAATTTAGCCATAAAAAGTTTTCGGATTAAAAATTTTAAAGCTATTCAAGATAGTAGCATAGTTGAACTGGTACCATTGACAGT
>DAOUSR010000212.1 GCA_030627125.1 Thioploca sp. | reverse complement strand
CCATAAATAACATAATTGTAACTACGATGTTTTGTAGCCCTAATTATTGGCTCCACTCCTTACTGGCAGTAGAGTTTCTAACTAAACGTGTCGCACTAAATCTTTACTATAACTCATTTTTTATTGTCATAGCTGAAGGGCTTTTTCCTCTTGGTAATAGCATAACTTCTGTTAAGTCTTTACAGATATGACTTTTGCCAAATCTTGCCATTGCATTCAGTCTTGTATGACCACACATTATTGACATTATTACTAACGTTGTTGTTTGATCATGACGTATTCCTTTGGATTTACGTGGGTCTTTCGCTAAGTAATTTACTAAATTTTATGGATTCATTGAGTTAGTTTAATTCGATTTATCTTTTCGTACAAAAGTCTCATTATAATACATTTAACTTTAAATTTAGAGCTTTTAAACATGCAGCAACAAAAACTATTTAAATATGGCAGTTTACCAGAAACATCTCAGTTTTTTGGACGAAAACAGGAATTACAACAGATTGAACGAGACCTTATAAAAAATCGTAGGGTTACAATTACCGGTATTGATGGACAGGGTAAGACTTATTTAGCTATTGAGGCTGGACGCAGAAGTAAGCTAAAAGTTTGTTTTGTTGATTACGCAACTGGTTCTAATATTAATGCTATTGACTTAGCTGTTAAAACTTTGGCTGATATGTTGAATAATCATAAGGTAGCAAAAGGACTAGATGAGGCTATTAAAATATTAAAGGAAGTTCCGATTTTATTAATTTTCGATAATTTAGAGAGTGTACCAGCAGAACAATTGTCTGACTTATTAGATATAGCAATAGAGTGGTCTGAAACTGGCGAATGTCGCTTATTGGCTACTAGCCAACCAATTGATTTAAAACATTATACTGCAAAAAATATATCACTAACAGGATTAGCTGAATCAGATGCATTGGAGTATTTCCGGCATTTATATAAATTATCTGTCCATCTGAAATCTCCTAAATCTTCAGATTTATTACAATTATTTAAATTAATAAACTTTCATCCTTTGTCAATAGGTATGTTAGCAATATCATTAAGAACCATGCAACCGCTTGTCTTGAAAGAAAATTTAACTACGTTATTAACCACGCAAACTAATAGTTTATGGCTTATATTGAATTTTATCTTAAAAGGTTTGGAAGTTGAAGTACAAAAAACTGGTTGGCAATACTGGTTAGCTAGAATTTTTCATAACAATATCAATAAAAAACTGACAATCAACTCCACTACTTTAAGTTTATTACCACGTTTGGGAGTTTTTCAAAATGGAGTTTTTGAACCAGATTTATTAGAAATAACTGATATTACAAAAAAACAATGGTCATTATTAAGCTCTGTTTTGAAAGATGCTGGTTTAATTCAATTTGAAAACTTGCCATTGTTTAAAGTTCCTTATATCAAATTTCATCCAGTTTTGGCTCCAACTTTATGGTCACATATTGCCGAAGAACGGGATAAGGTTTTTTCTGATTATCAGCAACGTTATGCACAATTATCAGCCTATATGGCTTATGAAGAGGGTAAAAATACCGATCAAGTTAGAAATTTGATTCGGCGAGATTTTTCTAATTTAATTTATGCTGTCAGTAATGCTTTAGATGCTAAGGCAACTTGGGCCCCTCAATTTGTGCGGAATTTAAGTTTGTATTTAACAGTATTTGGATTTGAACAGGATAAGGAGCGATTGAACAAACGAGCTGAAACTATGCAAGATCAATAGATTAGAAATACAAGATTTTGAGTTCTTATATATAATTTGAGACCTTTGCACGAAGCAAAAAGTTAAGAAATCAAGTATAATAGCAGCTACTCCCGCTCAGTTTTTTAATAAAATATTGATAAATAAAAACTTTACATTGCAAAGTTTACGAAGGGTATTTTTGTAATTAATTTATTTCAAAGTATTTTTATTGTGAGCGGGAATTGCTGATGGTAAACGTAAATATATATATTTTAAAAATTTTATTGCCATGATTAGCGGGGGAGATTAAAAATTTTCTGCATAACATCAGTCAGTAAATACCTTAAATTGGACATCAATTGACTTTCCAACCTAAAAATTTTCTAGCTACTTTAACTAATAAACCTGGTGTCTATCTGATGCTAGATGAGTCTAATACAGTATTATATATAGGTAAAGCTCGGCATTTAAAACAGCGTTTAGCAAGTTATTTCACCAACACTATTAACAATCCTAAAACTACTGCTTTAGTCAAAAAAATTGTCAATATAGAAGTCACTGTAACTCATACAGAAAGTGAAGCATTAATCTTAGAAAACACTTTAATTAAAACTCATAAACCTCGTTATAATATTCTGTTAAGAGATGATAAGAGCTATCCTTATATTTGCCTGTCAAATCACCAATTTCCCCGTTTAGACATTCAGCGTGGCAAACCGCATGGTCAATATTTTGGGCCTTATCCACATTCACATGCGATCTATGAAACCTTGAATTTGTTGCAAAAATTGTTTAATATTCGCCGTTGTAAAGACAGTTTTTTTCGTAGCCGTTCTCGCCCCTGTCTCCAATATCAAATTCAACGTTGCACAGCTCCTTGTGTTAAGCTGATTAGTACAATTAATTACCAAGAAAATGTTCACCAAACCATTCTTTTTTTAACTGGTAAAAGCCAAACTATTATCAATAATTTAATTACCAAAATGCAAGCTGCATCGCAATACTTAGAATTTGAACAAGCTGCTGAATTACGAGATAAAATTAGTAGTTTAAGACAAATTCAGGAACGACAATATGTTAGTTTTGAAACTGGCGATATTGATATTGTTGCAGCAGTTATTCCAGCTAAAATTGCTTGTGTACAGGTATTAACTATACGTGGTGGACAACATGTTGCTAGTAAATCATTTTTTCCCAAAACGCCTTTATCTGAACAAGTTACAGAATTGCTACCAGCATTTTTAGCTCAATATTATCTCAATTCTATCAATGATATACCTAATGAAATTATTATTAACCATGAGATTGCTGATTTAGACTTACTTATACAAGCTATTAGTCAGCAACGTGGCCGGCAAATTCAGATTCATTCTAAAGTTAGAGATAAACGTACTCGCTGGCTAAAAATGGCGATAGAAAATGCTCATATTAGTCTATTGCAAAATCAACATAATCAATATCATGAACGTTTGGCTGCCTTAGCGATAGCCTTGCAATTGGAAGCAATACCACAACGGATGGAATGTTTTGATGTTAGTCATACCAATGGAGAGGCAACGGTAGCTGCTTGTGTGGTGTTCGATAACAATGGATTTTGTAAGACTGAATATCGGCGGTATAATATAGATAACATTACCCCCGGAGATGATTATGCTGCTATGCGGCAAGCTTTATTACGCCACTATAAACGTACTACCCAATTACCAAATATCTTATTCGTTGATGGCGGTAAAGGTCAGGTGAAAATTGCCAGAGAAGTCTTGCAAGAATTGAACTTGAACATTTATATTGTTGGCATAGCTAAAGGCCCTAGCAGAAAAGCCGGTTTGGAAACTTTAATTTTACCTGACACTTCCTTAATTTTAGGTAAAGATTCACCTGCTTTGCACCTTATTCAACTGATACGTGATGAAGCTCATCGGTTTGCTATCACTTCCCACCGGAAAAGGCGAGCAAAAACCCGGCGAACTTCAGTTTTGGAAGCAATCGAAGGTATAGGCCCGAAACGCCGGAAACTTCTGCTTACTCATTTTGGTGGTTTGCAGGGTATTTCTAAAGCTGGAATCCTTGATTTGTCCAAAGTTCCCGGGGTCAGTCAACAACTAGCCCAACAGATTTATGATTTTTTTCAGGAAAATACCAAATGAATAATGGAATTCTTTATGTGGTTGCTACTCCAATTGGCAATTTGCAAGATTTTAGTTTACGAGCCAAAGCTATTTTAACTGATGTTGACCTAATTGCTGCTGAAGATACTCGCCATAGCCGCCAGTTATTGAATCATTTTGGAATTGCTACCAAACTCCAATCTTTACATGAACATAATGAAAAACAGCAAGCTGAAATTTTATTACAACGGTTATTAAAAGGGGAAAATATTGCTTTGATAAGTGATGCTGGGACACCATTGATAAGTGATCCAGGGCAACATTTGTTAAAACTAGTTTTAGCAGAACAGATTACCGTCATACCTATCCCTGGAGCTAGTGCGTTAATTTGTGCTTTGTCAGTTGCTGGTTTTTCGGCAGATAAGTTTGTATTTGAAGGTTTTTTACCAGCTAAATCTAGTACTCGGCAACAAAGATTGGAAGAATTGCAAGCAGAAACCAGAACTTTAGTATTTTATGAAACTCCACACCGAATTGTGGCTTGTATAGAAGATATGTTGCAAGTATTTGGAGAACAACGGGAAATAGCTCTGGTGAAAGAATTGACAAAAATATTTGAAACTGTGTATCGAGATAATTTGGCGGGCGTATTAAATTGGTTACAAGCTAAACCTGAAAGACATAAAGGAGAATTTGTCTTAGTCGTACAAGGGTTTTTACCACCAGATAATAAAACTATAACTCCTGAGGCAGAGAGGATTTTTAAGTTACTGCGGAAAGAACTATCGTTGAAACAAGCAGCTAAATTAACTAGTGAAATTACCGGAATTAGCAAAAATAGTTTGTATGCGTTGGGAATAACAATTTAAAATTAATTGGTAGGTGCAATTTTTTGCCCTTAACTTAATGGCTAGGATAACCGCAAGGGTACCCCAAAGGGTAACCACAAGGAGATTACCCCTACAAAGCGGTAACTACAAGTTTCTGGATAAAGTATAAATGAATCATTCTATAAATTATGAGCAAAATAGTTTTAATTAACGTAATTGCTCAGTCCCCCTTGACAACAAAGTAAAAATAGTTTTCAATATAAAACATGGAAAGATTACCGATGTTAAACGCTCTATCTCACCCCAAGAAAAATGAGTTGAT
>DAOUSR010000006.1 GCA_030627125.1 Thioploca sp. | reverse complement strand
TTAACTTAATGGCATTGATATTTAGGGTAACCACAAGGGATTACCCCTACAAATCAATATTTTATGTAGGGGCAATCCTTTATGGTTGCCCTTAACTTAATGGCATTGATATTTAGGGTAACCACAAGGGATTACCCCTACAAATTATCATATTACGGGGCAATCCTTTATGGTTGCCCTTAACTTAATGACATTGATATTAACAGTGCATATGTAAATATTCTGTACCAGCTCTATACGATAAATACTAGTCAAACAGCTTATTCCACCAAGAAGAACCAGGTGAAGTTGGAATTTGCCAACTATTCCCAACAATGCTATTAAAATTCGTACTAGTAGAGTCTAATGGGGTGAGACGGTATTTGTGTACCATATTATCGTAAATATCATTAAAAGCACTCCCTAGTTCTAAATAAATACCAGCCCAATGTTTTCCATAAATGACATTGCCAGCAACAATATTTTCAATAGATGGAATAAAATCAATTGGATGATTAGTAGTATCAATTTTCGCTTCTATACCAGCACTGCCCAATAATACTCCAAAAAAATGAAAATATTTATTATGGCCTTTGTTGTTATCTATTATAGAGTTAAACATTATTATATTACGAATACCAGTTCGTACTATTTTGATTCCATCACCAGCATTATTGCGAATAATATTCCATAACAATAAATTTTGAGCGGCATTGTCCAAAGCTATAGCTGGTAATTTTAAGACTGATGAACCATCAGGCAAACGCCCAAACTCAAAAGCTAAATCTCGGCGTAAATCATCATCAGTCTGGCGAGTACGGAAACCATTGCTGTGAAAATTATTACCCATTACAATATTATTTACCGCTCCAAAACTTAAACAGAGTCCTTCCTTATCATTATTGCTAATTTCATTATGTTGGATTACTAAACCATAGCCACCATCGACAAATATGCCTTGAGCCTGATTATTAGCAAATATATTATTTTCAATTAATAGAGCATAAGGAGCTGGTTGTTTTAGAGGCCAGATATGTTCTATAAGCGAGCTGTTTTTAGTACTTTCTTCCAAATTTTCTTTAAATTTAGCATCACTGATTAATACTCCGGCTCCACCGTTATCAGTCCGTTTGCTATTGCTAACTTGTGAATTATGTAACCAAACATGAGAAACATTACCTTGGATCAAAATACCACCCTGGCTAGGATTAGTAATTTTAATTTGATTCATTTCAACGAAGTGACTATCAGCTAATATAGCAATACCACGTCCAGAATTAGTGAGTTGTAAATTATTCAGTATCACTCCTGATGCCTGGGTAATTTGAATACCAAGCCCAGTTGTTTCAATAATAAAATCTTTTAGCTCAATATTATTGGCAGATATTAATATGCTAGGTTGAGGCGTAGATGTTACCAATGTGGCATTATTACCTAGTATTAAGGTATTATTTGGTATGGATAAAGCCTCATCTCCAATTATCCGCTGTCCTTGTAAAGTAACTTTTTTACTACCGGTTAAGGTTAAACTATGCAATAATGAATTGAGTTCACTAACTTTATTACCAGTAAATACAACTGTTTCAACAACTTCCCAGTTTGGTAAGCTATTTTGAATTTCAGTGCGTAATTGCTGTTGATAGGTATTCGGATCATCTATGGCAGAAAGTGGAATTGATACAGTTTGCGAACGCTTTAATACTTTGGATTGATACAGCAAGGGTTTAATTGGAGAAGAATTATCAACTCTTTCCAAAGGTGGCATTTTATATTGCTTAAATAAATTTTCTGCCAGCGAGGTTTGAGTATTAATACAGCCCAACATCAATATGACTAGTGCATATTTTAACTTCATAATTATCTACCTATAAATGTTAATATACTGAAAAAATTATATCATGAAATTAGCCAATATATTTCAATTGGTTAAAAGTAAATTAAAAAATATCTTGTTCCACTACTTTTTGTGCATTAGTCAATAAAAATTCTAAAAAAGTTCTGGCAACTAAAGATAATTCTTTCTCAGTTAAGTGAGTTACATACCAAGTTCGTTGCAATGGAAAAGTTTCTACATCTAGTATACTAATTTTTTTAGTTGCTAATTCCAAAGATACTGCATGTTTAGATAGTATAGAAACTCCCATATTAGCTAATATACCTTGCTTAATTGCTTCTGTACTACCTAACTCTATTTTGGTTCGCATTTCCAAATGATTATTGGCGAAATTTTTCTCTATAGCCAAACGTGTACCAGAACCCACTTCCCGCATTAAAATATTTTCTTGTAATAGTCTTGTTAGTGGAATTTTAGATTGTCCTGTAAGTTGATGTTGTGACGATGCAAGTACTACTAAAGGATTATTTAAAAAAGAATGAGCGGTTACATTAAGGTGTTCTGGAGCTTGCCCCATAATTACTAAATCATCTTTATTATTAGTAAGTCGTTCTAAAATTTTTACTCGATTATCCACTTGTAATCGCAAATTTACTTCAGGATAAATACGTGAAAATGCTTGAAATAATCTAGGAACAAAATAAGTTGCAGTTGTCACCACCGCTATTTTTAACTGACCTTTGATACTACCTTGTAATTCATTTAAGGAAGTTTCTAAAGAATTGAGCCGTTCAAAAATATCTTCGCATGTTGCATATAATTTATGTCCAGCATCAGTAAGAAAAATTCTTTTGCCTATTTGTTCAAATAATGGCATTCCAATATGTCCTTCCAACTGTTTAATCTGGATAGAAACTGCTGGTTGGGTTAAAGACAGTTCAATTGCAGCCCGGGTAAAACTTAAATGTTGGGCTACTGCTTGAAACAAGGTTAATTGTCTTAACGTCATATTCATCATAAATTCAGTCAATTAGCTAATTAAGGTTATTTGATGATGGTTAAAATTTTGTATAGACTATTTTATAGTAATTCTTAATGCTTAATTCTTAATGAAATTCAATATAAATATCAATTATTTAATTTGTATTCAATTGGAAAATGCTATACAAAAGAATGCCCAGTACAAAAAAATTATTATAACATCTTAATGCTATAAATCATATGTAATTGTTGCAATTACCAACCTCTACCGCTAAAAAATGTGCAGCTCCAATGTTATTGCTTTTAGCGATTCTATCTCGTTTGGTAATTCTTTCATCTCTTTACTACTTTTTTCTTGTACATACCTTTTTTCCATGGTAGGTAGTTACCTATTTTTATCTATTCACGCCGTTTAACTACAAGTAGGGTTATATCATCATTTATTTTACTACCATTAATATGTGTGTTAAGATTATTAATAACTTCATGCTGAATTTCCTTAGCTGATTTTTGCCAGTTCTCAGATATTACCTTTTCTAGACGTTCTAAATCATACATTTCATCATTTTGGTCAAAAGCTTCTGTTATGCCATCAGTGTATAGTACAAAACCATCACCATTTTCCAAATAAAAATTTTTACCATCAAGGAATTTATTAATATCTGGAAGTAAGCCAACCATAAAACCTAACTCACATGTATCTATACGTTCACAGCTACCATCTTTACGGAAAATCAAAAAATATTCATGCTGACCACTAATTCTTAATTTACCGTTATGATAGTCAAGCATAGTCATAGTCAGGTTTTTATCTATATTCATACGTTGCACATTTTGAAAAATAGCCCGATTCAAAATTTCTAAAAATTCTTCTGGATTAGAGATGTTATTTTCCAATAAAGTGCGAATTGCTGTTTGTACCATCAACATTAATACCCCACTTTCTAATCCATGACCGGTAACATCACCAATACCAATGTGAATTCTTCCTGAAGGGTGACATAATACATCATAATAATCGCCACCAACTTCATCAGCCGGTTTCATATAAGCTGCGATATCAAGCTCTTTAATCTTTTCTAGTTCAGCCGCACTTGGTAGAACCATCTGTTGCAAACGTCTTGTTATATCTAATTCTGCACTCATACGCAAATTATCAGATTTCAGATATTCATTGAGTTTATTAATTTCTGTGTTTGCGTATTCTAGTTCCTTATCACGTCTTTCAATATATGTTAACATACTGTTGAAGCCAGTACATAACTGACCTAATTCATCATCATGTTGTTTTAATTCTCGTTTTGAATAGTCATTAGTTCTAGCTACTTCAAGCATAGTTTGTAAAAGTTTGTACACTGGCTCAGTTAGTAAACGTTGCAAGGCTGTAGCTAAAATAACGGCTATTAACATAGAAGCTACTAATACTACTAAGAATAATAGCCCAGCTCGCCATAGGTGATCATAGAATGCTTTTAAATCAGAACGCAGATAGACCATACCAATTTTTTCACCTTCAAATACAACAAATTTAAAAGTTTCTAAATGATTGTCACGAAAAAAGGAATTTTCTTGGATTAAACCATTTTTAGGTGGTATATCCGTGGCAAAATAATATTGAGCTAAGGTGATTGATATTTCTTGTTGGTCATTAGAGAGAGGAGAGTAGTTTGCAAATAGATTACCATCTTCAGTGAACAATATGGCTTCAACGATGTTAGGATTTGCAGTTAATACCTTTAAATTGTCATAAGCAGTATCAGAAATCCCGAAAAATATCCCAGCATCATTACTTAAAGCAACCAAACTAGCAAGTGAATTTAATTCACTAACCATATTTTGGCGAAAACGCAACACATCATTAATCAAAATAGTTGTTGATGCAAGAGTTAAAACTATGCCACTTATAAGCGACATAACGAGTATCATTTTATATTTTATTGATAGATTGTAAAACCATTTTTTCATAAATTTAAATGGGTTATTATATTTGTAAGAGTATAACTAATTTTGGGGATTTAATCCTAACGAAGCCTTGACACTAGTAATAAATTTTTGGATTATATACGATGTGGATATTGTGGAGAGTTATAAGGAGAATTAAAAATCTATTGGATAATTTAATGTTTCAAGCCGCATTCCCATTGGTGGTATTTCTTCACGATCCAGTGATATATCTAACACTGTGGGGAGTGTTCCAGTACAAATTTGTTGATAATCAATTTTAGCAAAATCATCTGTTTCACGGATATTATATCCCTGCCCCCCTAAAGCACGGCCAATAGCAGCAAAATCTGTTTCTGGCAAATCGCAACCAACCGGTTCTACACCAGTGAGAATTTGGCCATGTCTAACCATACCAAAAGCATGATCATTAAGTACAACAAAAATTACTGGTACACGTTCAGCTACAGCTACGCTTATTTCTAAACCGTTCATTAAAAAACTACCATCACCAATGATTGCAACAACCGGACTGCTGCGATTTCCAAGGGCAGTACCAATAGCAGCCCCAATTGCCCAACCCATAGTAGCAAAACCCATTGCTAAACGGTATGCACCTTGGTGGCCACGAAATAAGTAGTGGGTACTCCAAGAAAAGCTATTACCAGTATCAGCGAGAAAACGGGTTTCTGGCGGAAAATGTTGGTTGAGTTCACACATTAAGCGTTGTGGTTTGATAGGAGAGATGTTTCCATTAGCACGATATTTTTCAGCTTGTTCGATTTGGATATGACGTGGTGCACAACGGTATTTCTCTCGTTTGCGACGGTCATGGATATTTTCTGAGTTTAGGGGTGGTTCTAGTTCTGGTAATTTCATTGGTTTTATTTTACCTATATCTATTGCTTCTTTGGTACGAATTAGCAGAATGTTAAAGATTTCGGTAATATCTCCATAAACATGGAGCTTGGCCATAGGAGTACGTTGAAAGCTTGTTGGAGATATATCAATAACTGCTAATTTGCTGTTCATTATCGAATTAGAGTCCCAATTGTTGGTGGACCATTCCAGAAAATTGCTACCACAGCCAATAATTAATTCTACTTCTGGGTCATTCATGATATCAATTGCACTTTGGTGACCGGCAAATCCGAATACTCCAAAATTATGTAAACTATATGAATCTATACAACTTTTAGCTTGTGGGGTGGTGACAATTATGGCAGACATGAGTTTAGCAAATTCAAGGACTTGTTGCCGAGCAGAACATGCTCGCTGTCCAACTAATATCACAGTTTTTTTAGATTCTCGCATGAATTGACATAGTCTATCCAGTGTGGCATTATCTATTAATACTGGTTGTTGATTTAATATGGTGCTGAAATTAGGAAAACTTGGTTGTTGGGGGGCTGGCATACGGAATATGTCAATGGGTATGCTAAGATGCACTGGTCCTTTTGGTTCGCGCATTGCTGCTATTAAGGCTGCTGTGAGTTTTAATTCAAATTGTTCTGGGTGGGTTATTGCACTACTGTATAGAGTACAAGATTTTAACATACCAACAGTATCAATTGCGTCAAAAGATGATTCTTGAAAGGCTCCACGACCAGAGGTTGATAGCATGGTTTGGGCGGTTATGGCTAATACGGGTATGTTATCCAGATGGGAGGAGGCAATAGCAGTAATCAAGTTGGTAGTGCCGGGGCCGGTTGTGGCACAGCATACTCCAAATTTGCCGGTTTCGCGGGCGTAGCCGTCTGCCATAAATGCGGCTCCACTTTCGTGGCGTGCTATTATTGGACGAATGCTACCACGTTTGCTACTACGTGTTAATGCACTGTATAGTGGTTCGATGGCTCCACCGGGAATGCCAAATATATATTCTATTTCTAGCATTTCTAGGTAAAGAATAAGTAAGTCAGCTAAGGTGTGTTCAGTTTTCATAGTTATGTTTCTGTTTCTGGTTGTACGACGCAGAGCGTCGGGGGAAGGCATTCCCAACCGGAGGTTGGGAACGAGGAAAAATATCTACTTATAATTTTATACCAGTCACTAACATCCAGTCTAAATAACCAGTAGCAATTGATTCTATTTGAGAAAACCCTGCATTTTTTAGAAACCTAATTAATTCGTTTTGCGAATACTGTCTACCATGCGTCCAGCGAATCACTGAAAAATTATAAACAGCCGTACTCAATGGTTCCGTTTTTGAATCATTAAAAGGTAACTCATGCAAAATAATACGCCCATTTTTTGGTAAAAACTTAAAACTTTTTGTTGCCAACATGATACAATCGTTCTCAGCATAATCATGGAAAATATCTGAGTAGAAGTGAATATCTGCAACCGGATAATCATCTTCAAAAAAACTGCCATTAACCGTTTCAACTGCTGTACCTTTGACAAATTCCTGTGTCACTTCAACAATGTAAGGTAACTCAAATACAGTTGCTTTAAGGTGTGGGTGTGACTTTAAAAGATTTTTTGAGAAAATCCCGGAACCACCACCAATATCCAAAAAGTGTTTATAATTGCTAAGATCAAGTTTTTCCGCCCAAATAGAAGCAGGGCCAGTGCTTTTTCCATTCATGGCTGCAACCATTTGTTGATTGAAGGTTTTATCTTCTATAAACATTGGACGATGTGGTTTGTCTTCCCGCATTTGTTTGGCAAAAACATCTGGTTGAAAAGTATCCGGGTTTTCATTAATAAAGTCAATTAAACCACCCATAAAGAGCGGACTGTCAGGAACTAGATAGGTTCTAGCTTCTGTTGCTAGAGAAATTTTACCATTTTCATCTTTTTTAACGAGGGGTGGCACTTGAGCAACAAAAAGGGAGATTAGTGCGGAAGTACTACGTTGCGGAATACACATTTGTTCTGATAGTTCAGTTTCTGATAAAGCATCATTTCTGCTCAATATCTTAAAAAAACCGGCTTTATGGGCAAACAAAAGTGCCAGAGTGTCATTAAAAGCTCTGAGCATTTTGTCTGTAGTTTTATTGGGAACTACCATCTGCTATTCTCCATTTCATCTAATTAAGTATACTTTAAACATTCAAGTTTTCAGATTTTAATCTCTT
The DNA here is from genome assembly GCA_030627125.1 of Thioploca sp. Taxonomy (GTDB): domain Bacteria; phylum Pseudomonadota; class Gammaproteobacteria; order Beggiatoales; family Beggiatoaceae; genus DRQV01. Next base: position 35,529 of record DAOUSR010000006.1, on the reverse strand, counting down.
GTTTCAACGTATCGCAATGCGTATTTAACTTACTCCGCAGTGCGTGGGAACAAGAACTAATATGAAAACTTGAACGTTTAAAGTATTTGTTTGGCTGTCGCATAACCAATACCTGAGTTGCCTCCAGTTACCAAAGCTGTTTTTTTCATGCTTATACCTCCGTTTTAGAAACTGGCAATATACTGAGATTAAAAACTTTATTATCATCCCATAGTAAGCTTTGCGGTGGTAAAAAACCGCTTTTCTTGGCTAAACTGCATAAAGTTTCAAATGATTCAGGATAATCACTCTCAATAAGATGTTTGTAAATCAGGCTTTTCTCTTCATCTGTCATTGCATCGTTATTATAAACATCCCATTGCCGTTTAAGATATACTTCTCTTTGTTCATCATTTTCACGCATGGAATCATAAATAATGAAGTAACCATTGTGTTTCAATGCACTATGAATATCCCTAAATAAGTTCAACTTATCTTCCAGCAATAAGTGATGTACGGAATATCCCGCTACAATAACGTCAAATTCTGAATGGAATCCAGTTACAACCTTTTTAAAATCACCAACAATAAATTTTTTATCGAAATTATAGAATTCCATGTTTTTCTGGGCATAACCTAAAGCAAAACTTGATAAATCGACCCCTAAGTAGCGAGATATTGGAACATCTTTTAAAATCCGTGTGATATAATAGCATCTCCACAACCAATATCCATCAATGAAAATTGAGTGGGTACATGAACACCCAAAAATTCTTTCAAAGCAATGGCTATTTCCTTATGAGCCAATAGATTTAATTGAACAACTTTTTTATATATCTCCCATTCCTGATTGAAAAATTCTCCAAGTTTTGCTTCAGCTGTAAGTTTTGTCATATTATACACCTCATTTATCAAACCTGACAAGTTTTTTAAAACGTTCTGCTAGTTATCCAGGCTCCGCCTTGATACTCACTTTTAGTGGCTTTGCCACTTGTGATTAAATGGCAAAGCCTTGGCACTAGTAAATTAATCAAATTTATACCGTAATTCCATGAAATAACTCCGTCCGGCTCCCGGCAAGTCGTTGGGTAAATTAAGGATACCGCTAGTATCTGGCCCGGGCGAAGGATAACGTATATCTTCATCAAAAATATTTCTGATTCCAACAGCCAAATTGATATTACTTGTACGATTGTTTTTGTGACGCATAATTAAATCGACAGTGGTGTAACCATCCAATGCCGGGCGTAAATCATTTGCATTTCTAGCCCAACCATCATTCCAGTTCACTTGGGTATCAATATACCATTTAGAGCCTAACAAATAATCTCCTCGTAAAAATGCTGTTTGTTGCGAAGCATTAGTTAAAGTGGCACCTGTAGTTTCATCTTTGGAATCTTGAAAGCTATAGTTAAACAATAAACTAGATTTAGTACTGGTTTTCCAACGAATTTCAAATTCTCCTCCCTGTCCTTTCCAACTTGCAGCATTTCCGTATCCTGATTCTGTATTATTCAAAGGAATCAAGACGATTTTATCCTTGGCCTTATATTGAAACAAATTCAATGTCAAATGCACATTAGCTGTAGCTATATAATTAAAAGCAATTTCCCATGTTTCAATGGTTTCAGGGTCCAAATTAGGATTACCACGACTAACGGGGTTATTTTGATTGTGTAACTCCTGAAATGCCGGCGCACGAAATGCCTGACCATAAAGCAGTTTGGTAATCAAATTGGGGGTTGTTTCCCAAACCAAACCTAAACGTGGGTTAGTAGTACTACCAAAATCAGAGTAATTATCATAACGCATACCGGCGGTTAATTCCCATTGTTGGTTTATAGCCCAAGTATCTTGTATAAAGCCATACCAATCATTTCTCGAAACTTCAGGCATATAGGCAGCGATAGTGTCAGTTACATCTAAGAGTTCTGTAGGGGAAATTTCTTGTCCGGTAAAAGGGCTAACACCAAAATTTCTCTTATCACCAATTTTATACATATCATAATTTGCATAACCTATTCCAAGGCGAACTTTATGGTCTTTAAAACCTTTATAGATACCTGACAATGATAGTTGGGTTTGTTCTTCAGATTCAGAAGGATAGCCAAGGTAACCAATCGGATAAGCTCCCCCAAAGGCTCCCGGTGGAAATAGTTGATAATTTGCCAAAAAACTGGAGTGGAAATAACTTAGCTGTGCTGTAACATCCCAATTTTCGGTAACAGTTGGATTATGATAAGTCAAATCAGTATTAATTCTTTCTTCATTTAACGGTTTAGTTGGGTCTAATGTCTGTGCTCTACCGACACCAACTCCCATACTATCGCCTTTGTGAAATCCAGCTCTAAATTGCCAGTGTTGTTTGGAGATATCCAATCGAGCATCATAAGTTATCAATTCAGAACCATATTCTCCGGGGGCTAAAGAAGCACTGGTATTGAACATTTGATCAAATACCGTTTGTGCATCGCTTTCAACAATACGCTGATGTCCATCAGTTTTACTAAAATCAAGCATTGTCGCAATGTTTAACCCATTCCATTCACTGCCATGTATCACCCAAGCATCCTGTGTATTAAAATTACCTAACCGCACCCCTGCTTCTGTGCCATTAATATTGTTTGCAGTTTTAGTAATAATATTAATAACTCCGGCAAAAGCATCCGCTCCATACACAGCAGAACCCGGGCCACGAATAATTTCAATACGGGCAATAGAACTTACTGGAAAACCGCTCCAAAACAAAGCTTTCCCACCAGAAAAAATATCATTTACTCGGATACCGTTCACTAAGAACAATACTTCAGGATTAAATACTGAAGACACACCACGAATGGAGTATATTGGAACATTAATGAAACTATATGAGACTTGAAAACCGGGTACACTTTGTAATACTTCTTCTATTGTTCTAGCTCCAGTCACCTCAATATCCTGTGCCGTAATTACAGAAGTTACCGAAGGGGCAAAATCGGCAAATTGTTTAGTCCCAGTCGCAATGCTTGTTTTTTTAGCTACAATCAAACCATCAAATATATCGAATGTATCATCCAGTTTCATTTCGACTTCACCCAACTGCTCCATATCCATATCCATTAAAGCAGCAATCGCAGCCTCATCATCAGCAAACTTAGCCTGAGCAACACTACAAATAAATAAGAGTGCCAAGCCAAAAAACTTAATAAGTTTCTTATTCATAATTAATTACCTCCGGCAGTGCGTGAAATACGCAATAAATTAGCACTAACCTTAAGTTTAGCTTCTAGCAAGGTTGCCGGGTCAATCGCCAAACGAACCTGACGTTTACGATTACTATAAAGTTCAATCATACCGCCTTGACTAATAAAAGTCGGCATATCACTAACAGTCAACGTATGCTTATTGCGAACATTATCAACAATAAAAGAAACCTGACGCAAATGACTAGCAGCGACAAAAAGTATATGACAATGGTCAGTTGCAGTAGCTTGCTTAAGACGCTTAATAATAACCGAACGATTTTTGATTTTTCTATCACGAAATACAATATCAATATTATGCTTGAATGGGTCTTCACCAAGAATGCAAAGCTGATATGGAGCGTCAACCGAACTAAAAGCAATAGTTGGCCAAGTGATAAAATGAATAAGTTTAGACAGATACACTGCCTTAATTTGGTATTCTTTAGCGGAGGTTTGGGTGGCAGCATAACTCACAATACTTACACCTACAAATAATATAAGTATTATTAGCAATCTGAACCGTTTATTACCCAAAATCCCAGTTCTCATTATAAATAACAAGGTTTCTAACTCCTTTAATAAATAAATTTTAACAAATGAAGGATTACACAATCTAAGTACTGAAGCATAAGTTTTATTATTTTTTAGAATTCAAATTATCTTTGTCTCTGAGCTTCCACAATGTGGGCAGGTTTCTGATTGGTTTAGTTCTTTAATTATGCTATTGTAAACTATTAGTTCATATTTGAATATTATATTTAAACGGTTTCATAAAATTATTATAAAAATTCACTAATGGCTACCGAAATACTCTACCAATCAATAATTTCTTCTATGCAAGAAGGAGTTGTACTCCAGTATCCCAATGGAAAAATTGGAGTTTGTAATGCTAGTGCCAAACAAATTCTAAAATTTGCAGATAAACCATGTAGTTTTAATCAACAAAAGATAATTTGTGAAGATGGTCACTTAATTATCAAGCAAGATTTACCTACGCAAATTAGCTTACGCACTGGTAAAGCCTGTTCTAATAATATACTGGGAATTTATATAGCAGATAACTCTTTAGTTTGGATATCAGTTAATACCCAACCATTATTTCGGAATGAAAAAATTTATGCAGTGCTTATTACCTTCACTGATATTACCAAGCGTAAACAAACCGAAAAAAAATTGCGAGATAATGAACATCGTTATAAAGCTATTATCCAAGATCAAACCGAGTTGATTTGCCGTTACTTGCCAGATGGGTTACTTAGTTTTGTTAATATCGCTTATTGTCGTTATTTTGATAAAACTGAAGCTGAACTTATTGGCCATCATCTTACTCCTTTTAGTTTTGATGAAACGCAAGATGTTCTTATACAAATAATGGATGATTTGACTCAGGAAGAACCAGTTACAGAAACTGAAAATCCTACTGTTTTAGCTTCTGGTGAAGAACATTGGCAACATTGGGTAGTACGAGCAATGTTTAATAAAGATGGTGAATTATTTGAATATCAAGCAGTTGGTCGAGATATTACTGAGCGGCGTAATACTGAAGCTGAATTACGTCGAGCTAAAAATGAGGCGGAAGCTGCAACTAAAGCTAAAAGCGAATTTTTAGCTAATATGAGTCATGAAATTCGTACCCCTATGAATGGAATAGTTGGTATGGCTGAACTATTATTAAATACCGATTTATCTTTTAAACAATATGAATACGCCCAAACCATTCACCAATCAGCTGATGCCTTACAAACTCTGATAAATGATATACTAGATTTTTCCAAAATTGAAGCTGGTAAACTGTCCCTAGAATTCGATGTTTTTGATTTAGAAATGGCTATTTTAGAAGTTGCTCGTTTATTGGCTATGACAGCTGAGTCTAAAGGTTTTGAACTTATTGTACGTTATGCTCCATCTGCTCCACGTTTTTTTATTGGGGATGCCAGCAGAATTCGCCAAATTCTCACTAATTTAGTTGGTAATGCAATTAAATTTACCTATTCTGGACATGTTTTAATTAATGCTGAATGTCAGATTCAAACTTTAGACTCTATTTGCATGAGCATTCAAATTGAAGATACTGGCATTGGCATTCCGGCTGATAAAATTGACACTATTTTTCATGAATTTACTCAGGCTGATACGTCCACTACCCGCCAATTTGGTGGCACTGGTTTAGGATTAGCTATTAGTAAAAAATTGGTTAAAATGATGGGAGGGAAAATAAATGTTATCAGTGAGGTAGATAAAGGTTCAAGCTTTACTTTTACTTTAGAATTACCACATGCCGACATTCAACAGCAAGCAGATAAATATTACACTATAAATAAATTAAATATAAATGAGTTTAAATCTTTGGAGAATACTAGTATTTTAATAGTTGATGATAATATTGTAAATCGGAAAATTTTACAAGAACAATTGGAAAATTTACATATTTGCACTAAAACAGTTTCTAATGCTAAAGCTGCATTGGACGCCTTGCATACTAATTCTTATTGGTTAGTTATAATTGATTATTTTATGCCAGTTATGGATGGTGAACAGTTGGGTAAAATAATAACACAAGACCCGGCTATTAAGGATACGATATTAATTATGCTATCGTCAGCTGGTTATCAAAAAGATATTTCTCATTTAAAGACAACTGGATTTTCAGCTCATTTAACTAAACCTTTGTCCCAAAATCAGTTACAACAAACTTTATTAGCTTTAAGGTTAGCTTTTGAACAAAATGAGCCATCTGAGTTTATTACTATGGAAAAAGTGAATAAATTTCAATTTAAATATAAGTGTGAGGTCTATTCTAATATCTCAACCTTGTTAGTCGAAGATAATGATGTAAATCGTTTAGTGGCTAAATCTATGTTAGAGCAATTTGGTTGCAAAGTAACTCAGGCAATTGATGGAATTCAAGCATTAAAAATACTCAAACAGAAAACTTTTGACATAATTTTTATGGATATCAATATGCCTGGTATGGATGGTTTTGAAACAACTAAGAAAATTAGAGAATTTAAAACTAAAAATATTATTGTTGCTATGACAGCTAATGCTATGCAAGGTGATGCTGAAAAATGCCTAGCCAATGATATGGATAACTATATAGCCAAACCTATTAATTTAGAAGGAATTTTTAACGTTATCAAACAATATTATCCAGATAATAAATCTTCTAATATATCTAATTTAACCGTCCAAAAACCTTATAAATCTATTGAATCGTCTGTCAATAGCAAAGTTAAAAAAATTTTGATAGTAGAAGATAATTCAATCAATTGTTTTGTAGCGACTAGTATACTTAAAAAAATCGGTTATGATTTTGAAATTGTTGAAAATGGTAAAGAAGCAGTGGAAATTTGCCAAAAATATAAATATGGCCTAATTCTAATGGATATTTTTATGCCCATTATGGATGGTATTGAAGCAACTAAAATTATCCGCCAACGAGATAAAAATACTCCAATTGTTGCTGTTACTGCTAACTATCAATCAGATGATATTAAACTTTATTTAGCTGTTGGGATGAATAATTGTTTACCTAAACCTTTGACTATCAAAAATTTAACTTCTGTTATAGGACAATACATATCTTCTAATAAGCCATTTAATCTTCAATTAGATAACGAATCTGAAATAGACAATTTACCAATTTTTGATCCTGTACAAGCTAAACGTATTTCCATAGGAAATATTAATATATTACGTAAAATTATTGATACATTTACTCAAGATACTTCCAATCAATTGCAAAAATTACAAATCGCATTGCAATCTAATAATCAAAAAGATGTAGAACGTCTAGCTCATTCTTTGAAAGGTAGTGCTCGTACAGTAGGTGCTTCCCGTTTAGGGGAAATTGCTTTTGATGCAGAAACTTTTGCGAAACAAGGGGAATTAGATTTAATAGACCAAAATTTTTTTTTAAAGTTAAATGAAGAATTTGATAAATTACAAAGAGTTTGGAGGAAAACTGACTGGGATAATTTGTTGTAATTTTGACAGTATATTTGCGTATTTTTTATGAATTTAGGACTTCCAACAAAAATATAAATTTGTAACTGATTATTTTTAATAATATACATAATTTTAGCTCTTAATTCACATTTTAATGTTGGAAAGCCAAAATAATATGCAAAAATAGGAAATACTTATAATCAAAGAATCCCCGGCATTTTTGGTGATCTGATAATCGTTGTCACAACATGATTTACCAAAACTGTTAATATGATAGGCCAAATAATTTCGTTATGACCAATAATTTCAATTCCAACCATAATAGCAGTGAAAGGTGCGTTAAATACTCCACCAAAAAAAGCTGCCATGCCAACCATTGCATAGGTTCCTGACGGTGCAGTTGCTGGGAAAATTGAATTTACTATAAGTCCAAATGTTCCGCCTAACATAGCACCTATGAAAAATGCGGGAGTTATCGTACCCCCAGAACAACCAGAACTAATTGTAATACTGGTAGCTAACATTTTTAAAAATATCAATGCAAAAATAAGGCTTAAAGTTAATGAACCATTGAACGCATCCATAATTGTTAAGTTACCCAGCCCAAAAAAATGTGGAAACCCATACATGTCAAAACTAAAAAAACCAATCATACCGAGCAATGATAAACCTATTACTGGTTTTATATGTTCAGATATTGGTAACTCATCCCAAAATTTTCTCATACTAGCCATCAGATTGTTGAAACTAATTGTACCAACGGCAGTAATTACGCCTAAAACAATATATAGCAATAGTTCCCAGTAACTAATTAAATAATGTTCTGGTAAAAATAGTAAGCCTTCTCGAAAATATTTAGATACTGCATCAGCAACCAAAGCTGCAATAAAAATTAAGAAAAAATAAATTACCTTAAAATGTCCTAGGATAACTTTTGTAATAAAATCAGTAGCTTTAAAACCACCTAATATAACCTCTAGGACAAAAAAAGTTCCCATTAATGGAGCATTGAAGGCTGCTGCAATACCACCACTAATACCACACATTATCAATAAATGCAGTTTATCTTTATTTAGTTTAAACCACTTACCAATTATAATGCTCATAGCAGCAGCAAATTGAGCAGTTGGCCCACCAAGACCGACTGATCCACCTACCCCAGCACAAATAGCAGCAGCAATTGATTTAATCGCTAAAGACCTCGGCGGTAGTTCTTCTCCATATACAACTAAACCAGTTAATACATCAGGTACGGTTCTACCTTTAGTCTCATGAGCCAGAAAAAAGACTACTGCTCCAACTATTAATCCTCCAACTGCTGGAATAAGTATTAGCTGATAGTGGCCTATAATGCTTAATGTTCCCCACAATTCGTGGACAAATAGTATTGTGTAAATTGAATAGAATATCCGTTCTAAACAGAAAGCTCCTAGGCCAGCAGTAATGCCTACAATTATGGTTAAAATTATTAAAACAGAAATATCTCGCAATTTTATTAACGGTTTGGATTAATATTGAGGATATAATGGATAGTGGAAACATTATAAGATTTGTTTTAAATTTTGCTACATAAAACGATATTATAGCAATCCAAATTCTTTATTTTGAAGTTAATTAAGAATTAAGCATTCATAATTAAGAATTACTATAACTACTTAACGTTAAATCCACCTTTATCAGCTTGAAAATCTATCACTAACAATTGGGCTGCTATTAACTCCATATCAACTTCATGCACATAATTAAAATCTTTAGCTCGCACGCTGTCCTTCAACCGCATTTTTAGATTATGTTGACCAATAGGAACTTTAAACTTTTGATAAACATCAACTCCCCAATCTCCAGAAACACCTTGTGGGCTAAATGTTTCAACAAATAATGGTTGATCGTCTAACAACAATTCCACTTCAATTGGCGAACGTTCCCGAGGACAAACCATAGGATTACGCATATTAGGAGGCAAAGCTGCTAATTCTTCAGGAGTTCTTTTCCTACATTCTGATATTGGCTGTCCAGCATGACCGAAAGCTAATACGATCACAGCTTGGCAAGGTGCTAAGTGATTATAGGCTGGAGCTACGGAAAAATACCAAATAATTAACATAAATATTGAATAGTTAACTATTTGTAAAATATAACGTAATCCGGTTTTCATCCTTGACCCTCAGTAATTCGTTGGCGAATAGTAGCAATATTTTGCAATAATTGAGCTTCGTCAGTCTCTGCATAACCAACAAAATCAAATTTCTCTCTATTAACTCGTTTAGCCAAAATTGGAGTTCTATCACCTTTAATACGCTGTTCCAACCAATGATTACCAAACCGATAATAGCAATCTTGAGAACGGCAACCTGAAATCAATACTCCATCAGCACCACGTTGCAAAGTGTAATCAATAAAGGCTGGCGGTAACATACCAGTGCAAGGCAATGTGATAATTGCAACATCTGGAGCATTAATTTCTGTTAAATTAACTCCATGACTGCAACCAAATATTAATATCTTTACTTTAGAAGAACTAAGTTCTGTCAATGCAGTTTTAGTAGCAGTACGAATTTGATGAATTGGTTGTTCTGGTAAATCAATTCCGGTAGCAAGCTTAACTTCCGAGCGGCGAGATGGATTAGAATATGGACAAGAGCCTACACAAATACCACAAGCAGCACAAAGATTAGGATCGACCACTGGTTCCATTTTCCATCTAGCACCATCAGTACGAGCTTGCATCGAAATTGCATCAAATGGACAATCATCAAAACACTGAGAACAACCATTACAGTTATTTAAGTCAACCACAACTGCTGGTGGAGTACGCTTGATTGGAAGCCAAGGCATCAGCATTAATAATGTTGATATTCCTATAGTTAGAATCCAGGTTTCACCTGCTGTAAAATAATCTAACAGAGGATAAACATTCAAATAATACCAATCTAAATTTAATAATGTAGGTATAATGGTTAGATCAGCTTGAGCATGACTGATTGCTGGTTTCACCAAAGATAATATTAACAAGGCTAAAAAACTACCAATCGCTAAAGTTTTTGGTACAAATACTTCGACTTTGGTTAATCTTTTGACGTGAATCCACAAACCAAATACCAGCATTACCGGCAACCCTAATAAATGCACAAAAGCCATTAGAGTAAAAAATCTATCACTTAGGTTGCCAACTAAAAAATTGCGACTCATAGCCCCAGAAAATATGGGTAACGCATCTAATAATTGGGAGGAACCGATGGCAACGTATTGGGCTAATTGATCCCATACCAACCAATAACCAGAAATACCTAATAAGACTATTAACCATAGATTGGGAGTGCCGGTAAACCATGAAAACCAACGAAATCCTCGATAACGATCTAAGGAAAATTCCCGTATTATATGTAGCAATACCACAACTAGCGTGGCATCTGAAGCATAACGATGTAAACTTCGCATAACTCCGCCGAGATACCATTGCTCATTGGTCATATACTCAACCGATTGAAAAGCCCCTGTTATACTAGTGTCAAATATTATAAAAATATACAGACCGCTAATTAATACTATCCATAGCATAAAGAAAGCTAATGAACCGAGGTGATATAGAGGATTATTTTTAGTACCAAAAGCAAAATTAAACCATGCATCTATGTATAAATACGTATATTTAATAGGTTTGTGAAAAAAATTCTTCAAGATTTGTTCCTTTAACGTGTTCTTGTTTATGTATCAAAGGTGAACAGTTGGTGAGTGGATATATTTGATATGGAAATTTCATTTTTAACTGCTAAATAAGAGTTTAATAATATACTATAAACCTGATACTACCATTGACATTAATCAATATCTATCATAACTATAAAAGAATGGAAACTGATTTTGCTACTTTCCAAGATTTAAGTTTTATTAATAATTGCTAACACTGCCATTGCTGCCTGTCGACTAGCTCCACAACGTAAAACTTGATGCAATTCCAAAAACTTTTGTTGTAAAATTTTAACTTGTTCTGGATTATCCAACCAATATAATACTGCAGTACCTAAATTTTCAGGAGTAACTTGAGCTTGCAAAAATTCTGGAACCAATTGTTCTTGAGCAAGGAGATTAGGTAAAGAAAAATAAGGCACTCGCACTAATAATTTAGCTAACCAATAAGTTATGCTGGCCAACCGATATGCCACCACCATAGGTCGTTTCAACAACATAGCTTCCAAACTAGCCGTTCCAGAAGCTAACATTACCACATCAGCAGCAGCCATAGCATCATGGGCTTGTCCATCCAATAAAGTTAGCGGTAAATTAGGGAATTTATTAAGATGTGGCAAAAATAATTTACTTAAATTGGCATTGGCCAACGGTATCACAAAATGTAAATCTGGTCTTTGTTTCCATAACCAATATGCAGTAGCTAAAAAAGGATTAACTAATTGCTTTACTTCATTATAACGGCTTCCGGGTAATAACGCTATCTTCACCCCAGTAACTGATAAACCTAATTTAATCCTAGCTGTAGTTTGCGTAATTTGGAGAGGAATTTCATCTGCTAAAGAATGACCCACAAATTTAACTGGAATAGCATGTTTTTTATAGTAATTTGCTTCAAACGGAAACAGGGTCAACATTAAATCACAAGCCTGAGCTATTTTAGGCAACCGATATTCCCGCCAAGCCCATACTGAAGGACTAACATAATGTACAGTAGGAATTCCCGCCTGTTTTAAACTTTTTTCCAAACCAAGGTTAAAATCAGGGGCATCAATACCAATGAAAACATCAGGCGGATTATTTATAAAATGTTCACGCAGACTATCACGACATTTTTTAAGGTTAGAATAATGCTTTAGAATTTCAACTAGTCCCATAACTGATAAAGTTTCTAAAGGATAGAGACTGTCAAAATCAGCAGCTATCATTTGTGGGCCACCTATACCTTCAATCTTAGCATCAGGATAATGGGTACGAAGCTGATAAATAAGTCCGGCTCCTAATAAATCTCCAGATAATTCACCAGCAATAATGCCAATATGCATATTAAGTATTCCTTTGTGTTATAGAGCTTCTGCATACCTACCCCATTCCCTCCTAAGCTACAATTCCATTAAGTTAAGAAAATTGGTTAGGGTAACCATAAAGGATTGCCCTTAACTTAATGGCAGTGATAAGCTAGGAGAAGAGCTAGGGGTGATTATCCTTCATTAAATTGGGAAACACTATAAGTTAAATTTTAATAAAATATTTACCAGAGTTGAAACTCTAATTTAGGTTTTCCAAGATCAATACTCCAGCATTTACTATAGCAGAACTATATAAAAAAGCTTGAAAAATTAACAGTTTCAATATATAATGATATACTGTGTAACATAGTTGCAAATAATTAATCCGCAAAACTAGCTAAAAGCTGATAATATTACCAAGGAGTTATTTATGCAAAAAAATATTGCAGCACGGTCTTCTTTTGATAAATATCCACAACTAACTCTTTTATCTGATAAAATTATAGAAAAAAAAGATGATTTGACAACTAATTTAGATATTATTATGGCCCTTGATATTATTGAGTCTAAATTTTTAGAATCTGTTGAAAATTATACTGATACTCTACAAGAATTATGGGAATTCTCTAATGATTTAGGTTTAAATGGTTTTTGTGAGATTTGTACTTTTATTAATGATAATATATTTGAGTTTAGTTTTAAATCAAAAGCAGAAAAAAAACTATTATATGAACAATTAAATTTATGGCCACAATTAATACTAGAATATTTACTATCACCAGAGTTAGGAACCAAAGATATAGTCGCATATATTCGTCAAGATAATTGGCCAATTTCAGCCTCAAAAAAACATGCAAATTATATATCAGTACAGCTTATAAAGGATTATGCTACTAGAATTATAAAAACTAAATATGTTAAACCATCAATTGACCAAAAAAATTCTATCCAAGAAAATTCTATTCAGGATATAGCATCTGAATTATCATCTAAGCAAATTGAGCAAGCGATTAATTGTGATAATAAAATAATTACATCTGATACTGAATCCACTTTATATAGCCACGTATTAAATGAATCTGAAATTTTAGATATTACAGCTTTAATCAATGATGATTTACCACTTATTGCGGGAAGTTTAGATATAGCTTCTGATATTGAAGCGTTAATATCTGGTACTTCTAAATATACATTTAATTCTAACTCAGAATTGCCGATGTTATCTGTTATGAGTAGTATTGGTACAATTGATGTTGATGATGATATAATGAGCAGTGATGATATGAAACCATTGGTGACAGATATGGAAAAAGATTTTGATAAAGACGAAATTATAGAAAATATTGACGATGAATTTCCTATAGATGATATTGATGGAGAAAGTTTTAATGATATAACAGATATAGAAATTCCAACTATGGAAACATTTGAAAATGGTATAGAAGGAAATATAGAAGATTCAATTTATTCCGAAACTGAAAATTTAACTTTAGAAGCATCACAGGAGATAATTTTAGATAACTTAGAATTTCAAGGTGATTTAGCAATGCCAAAAATTGCAGAAGAACTAGCAGAAGTGATTGAAGAAGAACCTATAGCAGATATTGATGAATCTATTTTATTTGATGATTTGGAAGCAGAAATTGTTGATTCTCAAACTGAAATATCTGCTATAAAAATCCCTACTATTGAAAATTTATCAGATGAAATAATTATTCCAAATAACTTAGAACCTATTGAACCAGAAATTCCACCAATAATTTTAGCAAGCGAAGATATTATTGAATTATTAGTTGGTCAATTAATTGATATTGAAGATGAATTAGCATCAACTTTAACCAAATTAATAACTGCTGAAGATGATGAATTATTAATGGCTGTTTCAGACTATACTGAATTAGTGCAATCAGTTTGGGATGCCGCAGAAATGGCTAATTTAGTTGGTTTGCAAGAAGTTTGCACTTTTATAAATGAAAATGTGATGACGCTGGGAAGTTTATCACTGACAGAAAGAAGCAAAACTCAGGATATATTAGTAGCTTGGCCTAAGTTGACAATGGCTTATTTGCAAATACCAGCGCTTCAAACTCAACCATTAATCAAGCATTTACAAAATGAATTATGGCCAGTTCCATTAGCAATAGATTTATTAGCCAAATTAATACCTAGTTCTGAACTACCAGCCTCTATTGAAAAATTTATTGAGCCAGCAGACCAAGTTGAAGAAATTTTCTTAGCAGAAACAGGAATCATTGAGTTAATAGTTGGCCAAATAATTGACCTTAATGATGAACTAGCAACTACAGCTAACCAAATAATTACTGCAGAAGGCGAAGATTTACTATTATCTGTTTCAAGCTATACTGAATATGTCCAGTCAATCTGGGATATTTGTGAAATGGCTAATTTGATTGGTTTACAAGATATTTGCACATTGATTAATAATAATTTGATGGAGCTTTGTGGACAATCAACGGAAATAAGAAGTAATTATCGGGAATTATTATTAGCTTGGCCGGAGTTAGTGATAACCTACTTACAAACTCCAAACCAAGGTATAGAAGCTTTATTAAGTCATTTACAGCAATGGCCGACACCACCAGAAGATGTTGCGAAGTTAAAGCAGCATTTAATACCAACCACTATTGAATTGGCAGCACCAGATGTATTGGAATTAGTGCGTAGCCAGATTGTTGACTTAACCGAGGGGTTATCAGCCGCTCTTGAGGTATGTATGTCTATGGGAAATGATAATCCAGTTTTGTTAGAAGCAATTGAAGAATATACAAATAAAGTACAAGAAATTTGGGATGTGGCCGAAATGGCTAATCTGGTTGGTTTGCAGGAAGTTTGCACTTTCATCAATGATAATTTGATGCTTGCTAGCCAACAGGAAAATAAACTTGCTAGCCAACCTAATTTCATCGCTTGGCCGGCAAAGGTATTGGGATACTTAACTACTCCGGCAACCAGTGCTGCTGAACTAATAAGCTTTTTGCAAGAACCGGTCTGGCCAAATCCGTTGGAATCAGATGCTGGGGATAAGTTATTAATTTTATTAACTACTCCTACAACTACTGATGAAATACCAGTTCAAGCTGAAGCAGAAATTGTCCAAGAAATTCCTTCAATAGTTAGTACCGCTTCTACTGAGGCTTTAACTCCACTTGATATACCAATAAATGAAAATATTTCACTAGGTAATGAAGAAGTTATAGAGATTCTAACCGGAGAGCTTGAATTTGCTAAAGATGATTTAGCTAAAGAACTTGAACGAATTATGACTTCTGATAATATGGAAGCGGTAGAAAACTATACTGAGCAAGTACAACGTCTAAATGTTGCAGCTGAAATGGTAGGATTAGACGGATTACAAACTGTCTGTACTTTTATAATTGATAATGTTATTGCTATCAGTACGTTAGAATTATCTAAGCGGATTACTGCCAAATCAGTATTAGAAGGTTGGGCTAACGTATTATTAGGTTATTTTACTGCTCCAACAACTGGAGTGTTACCTTTAGTAAATCATTTTAGATTATCTGCTTGGCAACAACCTTTGACTGATGAAGCAGCTAAGGCTTTAGCAACTCAGCTAATGGCTGGTTCGAGTGTTGATGAAGATGAAGAAGATGAAGCCTCTAAGCGGCAAATTCAAGCTACCCCAGAAGATGTAGCGTTAAATATTCCAGAAGATATAAATCCTGAATTATTAGAAGCTTATTTACAAGAAACTCCCCAACATGCACAGGAATTTTCCGAAGCAATTCAAAATATTATTCAAGGAGCAGATGTATCTGAAATTGAACGAGCTCAACGACTTGCTCACACTCTAAAAGGTTCGTCTAATATAATTGGTATCAAAGGTGTTGCTAGTATGGGACATCATTTGGAAGATACTTTAGAATATCTAGCCAAACATAGAGTTACACCACCAAAAGAATTAACCGATACCATGGTGGAAGCAGCCGATTGTATCGAAATGATGGTTGATTTTTTGCTTGGTCAAGATGATGCTCCAGAACAATCTTTGCGAGTATTACAGTCAGTTTTAGATTGGGCAAATCGAATTGACAAGGGTAAACTAGACGCACCACCAGCTCCGGCCAAAATAGTAGAAACACCAACTGTTACAACTACTTCAGAATCTAAGACTGAAAGTAAAACACCGGTTAAGAAGGCTGTTACTGGAGACGTAGAGCAATTTTTACGAGTTCCAACCAAAACAGTTGATGATTTAATGCGGTTAGTAGGAGAATTGTCTATTTCGTTAGGACAGATTCAAGAACGAATGAAACATGTTATCCAAAGTACTCGATTATTAACCGAACAAGATTTAGTTCTTCATGAAAAAACCTTTGAATTAGAGAACTTAGTTGATATACGTGGTGTAACTGGGATGGGAAATACCCAGAATGAAGTTAATAAAGATGATGAAAATTTTGATCCATTGGAATTTGAAGAATATAATGAACTGCATAGTGTAGCTCATAGCTTTATCGAATCAATTGCCGATAATCGGGAGTTAAGCCTGTCAATTCAAGAAGATTTAGTAGATTTGGATACGATGTTTATTCGGCAGGGACGCTTGAGTAAAGAATTTCAGACCTCGATTATGACAACTCGTATGGTACCAGCTAGTAATTTGTTATCCAAGTTACAACGCAACGTCCGGCAAACCTGTCGATCTACTGGGAAAAAAGCTGAATTGGAAGTTGTTGGTACTGATATTTTGATGGATAGCGATGTAGTAAATAATTTAGGCGATCCATTGCAGCATATTTTGCGAAATTCTATTGATCACGGTTTAGAAACGGCCGATGAAAGAGTTATGTTGGGTAAACCAGAAACTGGTATTATCAAACTGAGTTTCTATCGGGAAGGTAATAATATTGTAGTAAAATGTCAAGATGATGGTCAAGGCTTAAATTATACTAATATTCGTTATGCTGCTATTCAGCGAGGTTTAATCACCGAAGAACAAGAATTATCTGAGAGAGAATTATCCCGGCTAATTTTGATGTCGGGGTTTTCGACTAAATCTGGAGTAACGCAAATGTCAGGGCGTGGAGTTGGTATGGATGTGGTGCATACTAGCATTCGGAACATGAAAGGTACGCTAGATTTAGTATCAGAAACTGGAAAAGGTACCACCATATTAATTAAATTACCCATGACTTTGGTGACTGTACATGTATTGTTGATACGAATAGGAAATTTTCGATTTGGGATTCCTAGTAACACTTTAGAACGAGCTTTAGCAGCTGGAATATCTGAATTTTATAAAGTTGGAGAAGAAATTAGCCTGAAGATAGGTAAAGATGTATATGCGTTAAGAGCATTAGCTGATTTATTGCATGTCAAAGGCGATAAGGAAGTAATTGATGAACAAGAAGAACGGCCTATTATTTTAGTACATGAAGAAACTGGTATCACAGCAGTAGTAGTAGATGAATTATTGGATACTCATGATTTGGTTATGAAAAACATGGGTAATTATGTTAAGAACTTGCGTGGTGTGTCTGGGGCTAGTATTCTTGGTGATGGTAGTTTAGTGCCATTGTTAGATGTGCCAGAATTGTTGCGTTCTCCAGCTAAAGCCACCATGCGTCCATTGGCAACACAAGACACTGCTGAAGAGGTGGTTTCTAATATTCCTTATATTATGATTGTGGACGATTCTTTAAGTGTACGGAAATCTTTATCATTGATGGTTGAGGATGCTGGATTTAACGTTTTATTAGCTAAAGATGGAGTGGAAGCAATTGAAGTAATGAACCAAACTCATCCAAATGTTATGTTAGTAGATATGGAAATGCCGCGTATGAATGGTTTGGAATTGACAGCTCATGTGCGGGCTAATCAAGCAACTCAGAATTTACCGATTTTTATGATAACTTCTCGAACCACAGAAAAACATAAGAAGCAGGCTAAATCTGCCGGGGTAAATGCTTATTTGACTAAACCTTATCAGGAAACAGAGTTATTGGATTTGATTGATAGTGCTTTGGCTGCTGGGTAAGTTTCATGCTTATGAAAATATGGCAATTATTTTTAATTTCATCTTTTGAGAAATGGTATAGCTAGATTTTTTCATTTACGCTATCTTCTATTTTTAAAGTTATAGTTTGCATATTGTCTTTTAGCATTTTTTTATTTAAATAAGTTGATTTTTAAGATTCACTAGAAATCCCATATTCTGAGGGCAATCTATTTTCAAGGTTAAGAAAACTGGTTAGGGTAATCGCAATATATCCCTACAAATCAATATTTTATGTAGGGACAACTCTTAACTTAATGGTAGTGATACATCAGCGTGGGAATCATTGGAAATAAAATCTGCTGATTAATCAATCATCCTTTGTCGTACAGCTTCATACAAGCAAACTCCAGTAGCCACCGATATATTAAGGCTTTTTACCTTACCAAACATAGGAATACGGACTGTCGTATCACAAATTTCTTTAGTCAAATGCCGCATACCATTTCCCTCTGAACCTAAAACCAATGCTAAAGGCCCAGTTAACTTAGCATCAAATACAGTAGATTGGCCATCTTCATCAGTACCAATTAACCAAATTCCTTGTTCTTTTAACCAACTTAAAGTTCTAGCAAGATTAGTTACTTGGATTAAAGGCACGTTTTCTGCCGCACCAGTAGCAACCATTCGTACTATTGAAGTTAATTTACAAGCATTATTTTCTGGAACTATAACAGCATGAACTCCACTAGCTTCTGCCGTTCTTAAACAGGCCCCTAAATTATGCGGGTCTTGTACTTCATCTAGCACTAATAAAAATGGAGGAACTGTTAATGTAGCAATAAGTTCTTCTAAAGTTGCTTTATTTTTAATTGGTAAAGGTTTACAACGAATAACAACATTTTGATGACGGCCATGATTAGTCAATTTATCTAAAGTTTTCTTTGCTACTTTATGGATCACAATACCATGTTGCTTAGCCTCTTGTAACAAATCCATTATTTTACTATTATCTAATATCCATACTTCCAGAATACGAGTTATATCAGTTTCAAATACTTGTCGTACTGCGTGGATGCCAAAAACTTGTTCGTCTTTTTTCAATCTAATTTATCCTAATGAGGTTGGTAAAATAACATTCCAAAACCGTACAATTATCTTGTTCTCAAACTAAAGTTTGAATTTTTGTTTCAACGCTTATTTATTATCTTGCCATTCAGGTACTATATGTTTCATTATCTTGATAATATCAGCTTCAGCGTAATTATCACAAGCAATTGCTAGTTGTTCTAAAATAGTGGTTAATTGTTGCAAATTATTACTCCGATGGTCAGCGAGTAAAATTTTAGCATGAGTAGTTTTTCCAAACTTTTCATCAGCATGGAATAGTTCTTCGTATAATTTTTCGCCAGGACGTAAACCAGTGTAAACAATTTGCACCTCTTTGTGCTTCCCAGATAAACGAATCATTTGTTCAGCTAAATACTTTATTTTAACTGGTTTTCCCATATCTAATACAAATATTTCTCCGCCTTGTCCCATTGAACCAGCTTGTAAAATCAACTGGCAGGCCTCTGGAATAGTCATAAAATAACGACTTATCTCTGGATGAGTTACGGTAACTGGACCACCAGCAGCAATTTGTTGATTAAATAGCGGTACTACACTCCCAGCCGAGCCTAACACATTACCAAATCGTACTGTAATAAAATGGGTTTTAGTAAGGCTATTCATAGCTTGACAGATAATTTCTGCGGCCCTTTTAGTTGCTCCCATAATATTGGTTGGATTGACAGCTTTATCGGTAGAGATCATCACAAAAGCATGACAGCCTTGAGCTACCACCGCTTTTGCTAAAGTTTGAGTGCCTAAAATATTATTCCGCACTGCCGCCCTAGCTTGAGATTGCAACATTGGGACATGTTTATAAGCAGCCGCATGAAACACAATATCTGGTTGATAACGTTGTAAAATATGTCGCATCGCAACCGCATCAACAATATCGCCTAAACAAGTGTGCAGAACTAATTTGGGAAATTCTTGCCGCAACTGCATCTCGATCTTATATAGATTAAATTCCCCTTGTTCTACAATTATCAAAGCAGTTGGAGTTAATTTGGCAATTTGCCGACATAATTCAGAGCCAATTGAGCCACCACCTCCACTTACCATCACTATTTTAGCATGCAAACCAGCCACTATAATTTGCCAATCCAGTTGGATTTTAGCTCGACCCAATAAATCCTCAATTGCTACTGCATGTAAGTCATTAAGATTTATCGGTTGATTGATAATGCGATCTAATTTAGGCAGAGTCCGTACTGGTATGCTACATTGTTCGCATAATTCGATAATTCTACGCATCTGTTCATCGCTGGCGGATGGCATCGCAATTATAATTATATCAATATCTAATGATTCGATAACTTCAGACAGCTTATTAATACTGCCTAATACTGGTACTCCTTGTACTTTACCACCATGCAAACGTTTTCTATCATCCAAAAATCCAATCGGCATGTAACCACTACCACGATTACGCAACATATCACGTACTAGCATATCGCCAGAACTACCCGCTCCCAAGACTAGAACTTGTTGTGGTTTAGTATTATCAGTTAATAAAAAATCGAATGAATGTTCATGCCAGAGACGGTATAATAAACGTGGCATTCCCAGTAGAAATATGAGCAAAAAAGGGTAAAATAGCAGAGATGAACGTGGAATGAATTCTAACCGATTAAATAATACTAAAACTAAGACTAGGATAAAAGTTCCAATAACAGAAGTGCGTAATATAGTCACTAAGTCAGGCAAACTGGCGAATCTCCACACTCCTCTATATAATCCACCGTACCATAAGACAAAACTTTGTACTATTACTGCAATAGGTAAAACTTGCCAAAAAACGACCGCTACTTCAGCTTCTAACGGTAAATCATAACGTAATACAATTGCCAAGGTCCAGGCTATGGCAACCATACAAATATCATGTAAGATGATTGGAATGCGATGATAACTTAAATACAATCTAACCTCCGGTAACGTTCATATAACGCATGATTTTAGGTTCTCTATCTAATTCAAAATCATGACCTTTAGGTTTATAAGCTATTGCATCAATAATGGTTTGTTTTAAAATTTCTATATTATTAGGATGTTGACGTATTACATCTCGTAAATTAACGGAATTTTCTTTACCTAAGCACAGCAGTAAATGCCCGTCTGTAGTTATTCGCACCCGATTGCAGGTATCACAAAAATTATGACTATGTGGAGAGATAAAACCAACTCTGGTATTGGTCTGAGGGATACGATAATATTTAGAAGGGCCAGTAGTTGTTTCTGTAGAAGCGATTAGAGTAAATGTTTGGCTCAAATCACTATGAATTTGGTCACTGGAATAGAATGCTTCAGCCCGATTATGGCTACCGATTGTACCTAACGGCATTTCCTCAATAAAGCTAATATCGATACAATGCTCAATTGCAAATCTTACTAAATCAATAACTTCATCATGGTTACGATGTTTTAAAATCACTGCATTTAGTTTAATTCCTTGAAATCCAGCCTTAATCGCTGCTGCAATCCCTTGTAACACAATATCTAATTTATCAGCCCGAGTTATTCTTAAAAATCGTTCTGGTTTTAAAGTATCAAGACTGATATTGATTCGTTTTAGGCCGGCATCTTTGAGCGGTTGAGCCATTTTAACTAGTTGCGAACCATTAGTTGTCAACACTAATTCAGCTAAGCCATCTAACTTCCCTAGTTTTTGAAATAATTGCAATATGTTAGAACGCACTAAAGGTTCGCCTCCAGTTAAGCGAATTTTAGTTACTCCTAATTCTACAAACGCACGCCCCAACCATTCTAACTCTTCTAAAGTTAATACTTGCGGACGTGGTAAGAAAGTCATTTCTTCACCCATACAGTATACGCAACGAAAGTCACAGCGATCTGTAACTGACATACGTACATAGGTAATTTTGCGGTCGAAGCGGTCTGTTAATTGAAAGGGCATATTTGATGGAGAGCATCTAATTATAGATGTTATTTATGTTAGTTACGTCTTAAAATCTTTAATGCAGCTTTCACTGATTGATATGCAATTTATTATATCAGTTTTTGTAACTTAATCAAATTATGTTACGCAATTCTAACCAGAAACAACCTAATCTTTTTGATATATTTGGCAGTATTTCTAAATACTTTAACATCAAATTTTTGGGTGTTCTATTCTTGAAAAGTAATTACTCACTGTTCCCAAATTAAGAAAAAATAGATTTCAATTGCCTATTATTTATGGTATGTAAGTATGGGAATATTACTATAATTTAAACCCTAAATCAATATAATAGCCTTCTAACATTGGTAATGATAAAACTTTAAATCCAGTATTTTGTTCAATATTTGTTAATACTGTTTGTAAATGTTCTTCTGTAGTAGCGGTTATCACAAACCATAAATTAAAATAATGTTCACGTTCATAATTATGGTTAATTTCTTGTAATGAGCTTATATAATTAGCAACTTCTTCCAATTTTGCTTGTGGTATTGCCATAGTTACTAAAGTACTAGTACCAAGACGATGAGGTCTAAATACTGGCCCAATACGGCTTATAATTCCATTGGTTTTTAATTCATTCAAAGCTTCTAAAACTTCTGTTTCTGTGATGCCTAAACTATTAGCAATATCTGCATAAGGAGTTGGTGAAATTGGAAAGTTTTTTTGAAAATTATTGAGTAACTTTTCTTGTAATTGATTTAATTTTGAAATATTTGACATTGGCATAGTTAATTTGTAACTTTAATATTACTAAGCATTTACAATTTAAGGAATTAAAACATGCATCATGAATTTTTGTAAAACTAATTATTCCAAAAGGGTAACCACAAGGGATTACCCCTACAAATAATCTATACCATAAATAACTAGAAAGCTCCAAATGGTACTACTCTATGCCTAGGAATAAATTTAAAACTATTTTCAATATCTTTAGTATTACAACCTTTGATATTAGCTTCCACAAACTCTCCCGATAATACAATTAGAAATCCTTCCATATCCATATCTGGTGATTCAATTTTGATCTGTCCATCAATCCCTAATCTGGAAGATGCACTTATCAAGCTATCTGGAGAAGCTATAAATTGATTAGATTTAATATCTATATTGCCTCCTTGTCCAGCATCAGCTTGAGCTTTAATTTTGCCTCCATCCATAATCACAAAAATAGGATTAGTTATCGTAATATCACCACCTTTACCAGCACCAATACCAACACTCGTAGTAATCTGTCCATCTCGCAAAAATAGTAAATTGGCACTGTTCACAGCAATATTCCCACCAGCAGCATTAGTGGCAGAAGTTGTGATATTACCACCTTCTAGCAAATTAATATTATTAGCTTTAATATCCAATGTACCAGCATTACCAATGCCTAAACTATTAGCAGAAATGGTTGCTCCATCAGTAAGGGTTAAATTATTTGTTTGTACTTCGATATCTCCACCATGAGCAGAAACTAAAGTATTTGTCGATAAACTACTTGCTGAATAAGCCCCTTGCCCTGTTATAATAATTTCATTGTTGGCATTAATTTTAAGCGTGCCACCAGAGCCAAAACCTAAAAATACTTGTCCACCAATAATCCCACCACTACTATTGGTAATTAACCCTCCATTGCTTAAATATAAATTATCTACGTTAATACTTATATTACCAGCATTGCCTATACCTCCAGTTGCAGCACCAATCACAGCGTTATTATCTAACATTAATTCTTTGGTAAATACATCTATACTACCAGCATCTCCAGTGCCAAAAGTTATTGAGGAAACAGCACTTGGAGTATTTTCAAATATATCAGTTGTAGTAGCAAGTATCCCTAAACGAAAACCAGTAAGATAAATTTTTTCTTTTACCTTTAGGCTTATATTACCACCTTGACCAGAAGATTTACTCATTGTATTTGCTGAAATAAAACCGCCATTAACCAATGCAATAGAATCAGCGTTAATCATAATTTCCCCAGCATCACCGCTAACATGACTATTTGATGCAATCGCAGAGCCATCTACAATTAAATCACCAGTATTAATTATAACTTGCCCTCCATTACCTTCTTTTATAGCACCGGAACCAATCTGACTAGTAAAATCAGCTTGTTCTATAGTAAAAAAAATCCTCTTATCCACAATTGATAATGATTCTGTTGCGGTAATATTTAATTCTCCACCATTACCACTACTAAAACTATCACTGACAATTTCCCCACCTTCGGTAAGGGTCATAGTTACTGTTTTAATATCGACATTGCCAGCATTGCCGTTACCATAACTATTGGTTTGGACATCAACTTTATCAATATTCAAAATAGGAGTATGAATGGTTATATTACCAGCATTACCATTGCTGAAAGTTTTAGTGGATATAGCAGATTTACCATGTGTGCCACTAATATTAATCTCTTTATTAAATTGTATATCAATTACTTGACCATTTTGCTCTGCTAATGTATTAGCTTGTAAAGTAGAGTTATTCATTACAAATTGTTCTCCACGAATAAAAATACTGCCACCACCAGTACCACTAACATCAAGCAGAGTATTATTCAGTGTAATTTTACTTCCTCTTGCATTCAATTCTAACCCAGTTGTACCAGAAATAACTTCACCTTTTGCAGCAATACTGGCTAAATTTATACGTCCTCCTTGAGCTGATAGAAATGAATTTGCGGATAGTGCCATCTTGTCATCATATATAATTTCAGATTGGCCATTTAGCTCTAAGTCTCCACCAATCAAAGATAAAGTTTGGCCATAAGGTACCGAGAGATTACTATCTTGAGTCGTAATAGATTTAGGTGAATTAGTTAGGAACCCAAAAGCTGCAACTGGAGCAATACTTAATGAGCTGTCTTTGGCTAAATCAACATAAAATTGTTCTGTACCTAATCGCAAATAATCTGCCGTACTAGCATGAAAGCTGCCTTGTATATCTAATTTAGCATTGGGGCCAAATATAATCCCATGTGGATTTAAAAAATACATATCAGCATTAGGAATTGTAGAGCGAATGAGTCCATCAATATTGGAAGGATTGGCACCAGTTACCCGACTTATAATATTATCAATGTTATTGGAGCCAGAAAAAGTTGCAGATTCATGACTTTGTAAATTAAAATCTTGAAAACTATGAAATAAATTGTTGCCGTGTTGTTGACCAAAATCGGAGGTAATTTGGAAATCTGGGCCAGGTAAATTGACATTAATACCAAGCGTGCCATCGGTAATTATTTCTGCATTTACTGAGTAACTTATTAATATTAAGATGCTTATCTCATAAAAAGGAGAGAACAGATTAAAAATTGCTCGACTTAGATTTTTTACGATGGGATGACTTAGATAAACCATTTGTTTTAACATTTTAGTTCTCTTGCATAGTGTAAATTTTAGGTGTATAGCATTTCCCGGTAGTTTTAAATAAAGTAGTGGTAATGGTTTAAATTTACAATAAAACCAATTAATAAATCTACCGCTACTTTATTTAGGACTACCAAATTTAGATATGTAGGTGGTATACAAGGAAATAAATACACACCTAAAATATTTATCAATTAGTTAAAAATAGTTTTTGGGATTTAGTTACTGGAAATTATCTTAATGCAATGTCTAGTTTTTTCTGTCTTTTTAAGTAAGGCTAGTATTATACATAATATTTGTTATGTATATAACTTTATGTGGAGTTTCGCCTAATATTTCATAACGTTCACGGAACATTTACCTAAGAACTACTCAATTCTTAACGAAACAACTATAAGTTGCTCCAATCCTTAGGTTTAAATAGTATTTTCAATGCGGTGGCTCTGAGTAACAATTATGAAAAATATTTAGAAGAATTTTAAAGAATGGAAAAGAGGAATTAAAGAGGGAATTTGGAATATGGGTCGTGTGCGAATCGAACGCACGACCAACGGATTAAAAGTCCGGTGCTCTACCGGCTGAGCTAACGACCCCGATAAAAACAACCATTCTAACATATCCAAAATATAAAGCAAGCTTTTTTTAATAAAAAATATTTTAATTAACACTTAATTCAACATAAATAGCTCTAATACATTGTTTAATAAATTTATTCCAATTTTAGTAGGAAAAATATGTTGCTTATTTTGTTGTAACCAACCTTTTGCATAAGCCTGTTGTAATGGTTTTTCTATATAATCAATATGTAAACCAGTATTTTTAATAAATTCAGCTTCAGTAAAACCATCTAATAAACGTAAAGCATTCATCATAAATTCTAATACAATATCTTCATTTGTAAGTATTTTAGGCTCAATTATTGACCTGGTTTGCAAATAAGCATTAGGATTATTCTGCTTAGAAAAACGAGTAATTGTAGTAGCATTAGTAATTTTGCTATGGGCTCCAGCTCCTATTCCTAAATAATCTCCAAATTTCCAATAATTTAAGTTATGTTGACATTCCCTGCCTGATTTAGCATACGCAGAAATTTCATATTGCGAATATCCTTGTTCAGATAAATAACTTTGTCCAGCGGTTTGGATTTCCCATAATAAATCATCATCAGGTAAATTTTTTGGTGGTTGATGGTAAAAACTGGTATTGGCTTCGATGGTTAATTGATACCAAGATAGATGGGCTGGCTGATAAGTAATGGCGGTGCGTAAGTCTGCTAAAGCATCTGTAACAGTTTGACCGGGTAAACCAAACATTAAATCTAAATTTATATTATTGAAACCAACTTGAGTTGCAATTTTGATAGCTTGTATTGCTTCAGTACGTCCATGAATACGACCTAATTTTTGTAAAAATCCATCATTAAAACTTTGAACACCTAATGACAAACGATTAACTCCAGCTGCATAAAATCCTTGTAATCTGTTTACTGTACCGGGATTAACCTCCATAGTAATTTCAGCATTTTTTATGATTGGTAATTTAGTTTTTATTGCGGCTAACAGTTTTGCAATGGCTTTGGTTGAGAATACACTAGGAGTTCCGCCACCAATAAAAATACTATTGATATTACGCCCTGTTATTTTAGATAAATCTTGTTCTAAATCAAATAATAATGCGGATATATATTCTTCTTCTGGTAAATAATTTTTTATTTGGTGGGAATTGAAATCACAGTAAGGACATTTCTGAATACACCAAGGTATATGAATATAAAGACTTAACGGCGGAAAGTGTTTTATCAAATTTAATTAAATACTTTTATTAGGAAAGGAGTGCATTCCAATTTTTATTAAAATAAATAATTGAAAAAATCCAAATAGTTAATAACACGGTACTGGGTGTGGACTATTTAAAAAATCAACAAAGTGTTAAATATAAATTAGTTACGAGTATTACTTGTGTAATATATTTAAATTTTTCAAATAGTCCACACCCAGTACCAATTATTGCAATTTAGAGTATAACATTAATCAATTTCAGCCAACATACTATAAACCAACTCATGATCACCACTTTCAATATCAGGATGAATCGAGACAAAATCTGGATTATTAGTCCAAATAATTGTTGTACCTTGTAAATTAGCTGCATCTAAGCTCATCATGGCTTGAGTTTTATTTTTAGAATTCTCTGGAATCTTAATCCAATTTTCAGATAATGATGATAACCATTGAACATTTTTGTTCAGTAATTCTACTAATGGTCCATATTTATTTGATGTAATTTGATTTTCTAGCAATGATATTAAACAACAAGGTATCCAAAAACATATGGATGACTTTTGTAAACGGACAAAACAATGTTTGGTATCGTTATTAGACTTAGACAATAAATCTAATACCACATCATAATCCAAGGTAATATTTAACATGATCTAATTTTTTATAAATTTTGTTGCAATTGCATTAATTGGGTTATTGGTTAGCAGCATCAAAATGCAATAACTTACCAGTCATAAAGTCAGCAACATAATAACTGTTTATTCCATTAAATTCCACCCCATCAAAATTAGTAATTTTAGTATTTCTCAATTGAATGAATTATATTAATATAAATTAAGGACTTGGAATTTATCTAAATTAATATCAACCCTGCATTATTGTCCAGCGTTTAAGATAAGAACTTGCTACTGTGTCTAATGGATTTTGTTTTAGACATTCATCAAACAACTTTCTAGCTTGAGTATATTCATTTTGTTCATAAAAAAATACAGCATTGGCAAATAATTCTTTAGTTGCTATTTTTCCATTTTTATTGTCCAGTTCGTCAGCATCAAATACTTCATAGATATTATGTTGAAGCGAAACCCCATCAATTATACGTAAATTGTAATTATTCTCATCCTCTAATTGTTCATAAGTATTTTGAGTAATTAATAACGACACTTCATAATTATCAGCTAAATCAACAATTTGAGTTGATAAATTAACTGCTTCACTAACTACGGTTAAATCCATTTGTTGTTGTTTACCAACCACTCCTAGCGTTAAATCACCAATATCAATAGCAATACTAATTTGAATAGGAACATAACCAACCCTTATTCGATGTTGATTATATTGTTTTAATTCCTGCAACATATCTAATCCAGTTTTGACAGCAATATCAGCATTATTGTCAAATAAAACTATCAACATATTGCCAAAATATTTATTCAAAATTCCTCTGCTGATAACAGAATTCATACGTTTTAGGTAAGAATTGATGAATTTTAGATTATTATGAGCAGTCATATCTTGTGATAAATTACTAAAATCTCTAATTCTATTACATAAAATCGACATTTCTGTACAGATTTGGTCACCTAATTCCACCGAACTCAAATCATTTTTATTCAGCAGAGATAATATTTTTGAAGGCACAAATCTATTTAATGATTTGAATTGTTTAGATAAATTTAACTGAACTTCAATCCTTGCAACTAATTCATGCTTAGAAATCGGTTTTACTAAATGATCATTAGCTCCTGCCTTAAAAATTTCTCTTAATGTAGCGACTTGATTTGCAGTAGTTAATGTTATAATTGGTAATTCATTGGCGTTAAAACGCTGTCTAATTTTTAGACAATTATCAATTAATTCGGTTGATAGCATGTCAAGTAAAATTAAATCTGGTTGGTAATTTTCTAAAGTTTTAATATCGTTAATAGCAATACTAGTTAGATAATGTTTTTCTAAATGATCTACCAAAATTTGAATACTCGCCAACTCATCACCAATTATAAAAATTTTGCAATTGTTATACAAATTACCTAAAATCCTTGATTCACAAGGTATACTTTTGATAATAATTGGAACAGATGTAAATGGTAACTCGTGTTGAGGAATATTAATTGGTAAAGTAAAAATAAATCTGGAACCTATCCCAAGCTCAGAAGAAACTGAAATATTACCTTCGTGCAGTTCCACCAGTTGTTTAGTGATAGTTAAACCTAAACCAGTACCTCCATAGACTCGTGCAGTTGTGCCATCAGCTTGTTCAAAAGATTTAAAAATACTGTCTAGCTTGTTGGTTGGAATCCCAATACCAGTATCAGAAACACTGACTGCAATAAAGCCTTTTTTTATCTTAGCACAAACTTCTACATGCCCACTATCAGTAAATTTAACTGCATTACTGATTAAGTTGTGCAAAATCTGTTGTAATCTATTTTCATCGGCAGCAGCTGGAGGTAGATTAATTGGAACAGAGTTAATTAGTTGTAATTTTTTCTTGCCAATTAATGGTTTACTTAAAGTAAAAACCACATCAATACATTTTCTTAAATCGATCGACTTAACTTCTAATTCAATATTTTTATGTCTTAGCTTAGAAAAATCGAGAATATTATTAACTAAATTAGCCAAACGCTTACCACTAAGAACAATCATGTTCAAATTGTCACAAGTAGCTTGTGGGAGTTTACCCGTAGTCCCATCAATCAATGAGTCAGCGATATTAATAATACCATTTAAAGGAGTGCGTAGTTCGTGGGAAGTATTGGCCAAAAATTCATTTTTTAATTTATCTAACCGTTGTAATTCAGAATTCTGTTCCTCAAGTGTATTGAAAGAGGATTTTAGTTGTTTAGCCATACTATTAAACGAGTTAGCAAGAGCTCCTAATTCATCGACTCGGTCTACTGGTAACGTTTGTTCCCAATCCCCTTCTGCCAATTTTTTAACTGCTTGATTTAGGCGTAAGATTGGTTGCACAATAAACTTGGAAGTAAAAATACCGGTTAAAGTAGCAATGACTAAAGCTATCAAGGTCAACCATAACGTATTATATGTATTAGCATTAATTCGTTCCATGAAATCTGCTTCTGGCACAACTACTATAATTATCCAGTCTAAATTAAATTTATTGTGGAATGGTGATACATTGACTAATTGACGTTGATTTTGATAAGAGAAATTAATTCTTTTAGTGTCGTTAATTTTGGTGAAATCACCATAATAATCAGTCAGATAGTTAACAGTAGCTTGAATAAATGGGTCTTTAACATCTCGGGCTTTAAGCCGTTCCGTATTTTCGTCAAAGGAAGTATATGGAAATGAACCACCAACTAATAATCCTGAACGTTCGATAATAAAGGTTTTACCAGTTTTACCAATTTTCATATTACGTAAAAAATCACTAATTTTAGTCAAAGTAAAATCTGAACCTAAGACTCCCAATAGAGTTCCCGTTTTGTCATAATAAGGATATACAAAGCTCATTCCGGGTTGATTAGTGCCTTTAGAACCGATAAATGGGTAAATATTAGTCCATTTAGCCTTGCCAGCTTTTAGTGCAATTTGATACCAAGGGCGTAAACGTGGATCGTAAATTGTATTATCAATATTGATTGCTTTACCAGTTTTATTAAATCTATAATCTGCCATTAAACCATTGGTTTTACTATCTTTTAAATTGTAAGCTAATTTACCATTATTTAATCTTTGAAAAGCAATATAATCTCCATTGTAATTAGCACAATAGATATAACTTAATTCTTTAAATATATTGCTTTGTTTTAATAAATATGGCAACCAACTTCGTAAATCATGCATATTGAGTTGGTCATTTGCTACAGAATTGGCATTCATATTTACTACTAATGACGGAATATTCAGATAAGTATTAATGTATTGTTCAATCCGAGCAGTAATTTCAGTATGCAGTTGAGTAGCTAAATCATTAATAGTTTCTTGGCCATTACGAAAAGAAAAATAACCAGTTAGACCTACTGCTAAAATAATCTGAATCATAAATGGTACGATTAAAACTGCCCTAATATGAACTTTTTCAGATATTTTGCTGATTAAACGATTAAAAAATGAGTTTTTCAATTTGGATTATTCGTATTTTAAAATGTGAATTATAGCAATTCTTAATTATGAATGCTTAATTCTTAATGAACTTCAAGATAAATATCAATGGTTCGGACAGTTGTTAAATTTAATAGTAGGGTGAATAAACGGAGCGTTATCCACCCTACATTTTCAATACCTGATTTTTCCTATTTCAAAACTGTCCGAACCATTGAATATTATAACACTAAGTAATTGTTAGTAATGTAAAGAGCTTACCAACCTCTCTCGCTAAAATTTAGTTTTTAATATCAATACCCACACTACAGTGCTATAACATATGGCTATGAGAACTGCTGCCGCACCAATATCTTTAGCTCGTTTAATTAATGGGTCCCAGTCTTGACTCACACAATCCGCTACAGCCTCAACAGCAGAATTTAGTAATTCCGTTATTAATACTAACAATAAGCTAGAAATTAATAAAGCTTGCTCAATACCAGTGTCTCCTAAGTAAAAACCTAATGGTATAAATATTATACAAGCAATTATTTCTTGGCGGAAAGCGGCTTCATTAATCCAGGTAGCTTGAATACCTTCAAATGAATAACCAACTGCTTTTATTATGCGAGTTATTCCGGTATGTTGATGTTTCATTGCCAAATAATATCCAAATCTCTAGCTGCTTTAATTTCATTCAAACGTCGCACAGGTAAGTTATAGGGAGCTTGTTTTAAAATTTCCGGATTGGTTTCGGCTTCTAATTGAATTTCATTCATAGCAGCAACAAAATCATCCAAAGTTTGCTTATCTTCAGTTTCGGTAGGCTCAATCAATAAACACTCTGCTACCAACAAAGGAAAATAAGTAGTTGGAGCATGAAAATTTTTGTCTAGCAGACGTTTAGCAAAATCCATTGCGGTGACTCCTTGTTGTTTAGCTTGACGTTTAAGAGTCAAAATAAATTCATGACTAGCCCGCCGGTTGGGAAATGCTAGGTCAAATTTAACTAATTTTGCTTGTAGATAATTAGCATTCAAAGTAGAAAAATCCGCCACTCTAGTTAAACCTTCTCTGCCAAGCAACCGAGCATAAATATAAGCTCGCAATAAAACTCCAACATTACCAGCATGAGCTGATAAACGGCCAATAGTCTGTGGATAGTCAGCTTCTGTCAACCAGCTATATTTATTATCTTGATAACCAACTATAGGCACTGGTAAAAATGGTAGCAATCTGTCATTGACACCAACTGGCCCAGCTCCAGGCCCACCACCACCATGTGGAGTTGAGAAAGTTTTATGTAAATTAATGTGAATCACATCGAATCCCATATCTCCGGGCCGCACTTTGCCTAAAATTGCATTGAGATTAGCTCCATCATAATACAATAAGCCGCCGACTGCATGGATACATTGAGCGATTTCACTAATCTGGCGTTCAAATACTCCTAGAGTTGATGGATTAGTCAGCATAATCCCAGCAGTTTGTGGCCCAACCATAGTGCGTAATGTTGCGATATCAACATCACCTTCATTGTTAGTCGGAATCTCTCGAACTTTAAAACCACACATCACCGCAGAAGCCGGATTAGTTCCATGAGCTGCATCTGGGACTAAAATTTCAGTTCGTTGGCTATCGTTTTTGGCATCATGGTAAGCTCGCACCATAGCTACCCCAGCAAATTCCCCCTGAGCTCCAGCAGCTGGGGTTAACGATATTGCTTGCATTCCAGTAACTTCTTTCAAAATTTCTTGCAAATCATACAAACAAGCTAAAGTTCCTTGCATTGCTGGACTAGTCGGGTGCTGAGACAAAAAATTAGGTAACATTGCCAAAGTGTTGCAAACCCTTGGATTATATTTCATCGTGCAGGAACCAAGCGGATAAAAATGCGTATCAATAGAGAAATTCTTTTGGGATAAACGGGTATAATGCCGTACCACTTGCATTTCCGATACCTGAGGTAAAATAGGAGGCGTTTTACGCAAAAATTTAGTTGGAATACTATTGTTTTGTTTGGCTGGATATTGTGAACTTGCTGTACGATTGGAACTACTCTGTTCAAAAATTAGCATTATATTTTTCTTCAAGATTATTGATAACTAGCTGTTTGGAATTTATTTAA
Source organism: Thioploca sp. (assembly GCA_030627125.1). Lineage (GTDB taxonomy): Bacteria > Pseudomonadota > Gammaproteobacteria > Beggiatoales > Beggiatoaceae > DRQV01. The sequence goes on along the minus strand of DAOUSR010000006.1, from coordinate 2,032 downwards.
ATAACTTATAATTGCTCTCCCCCAAATTAAGAAAAAATAGATTTAAAAGGAGAGAGAACATTTTTAATAGATTGAAAGATGGATAATCCTTGACGTCTACCAGTATTAACAACGAACATTAGCAAATAATTTTTTGCCCCAATTAGAGCGAAAATCATTTGTAACTTTACGAAAAATGGTACTCATCCGAATAGCTTGTTCGCTGTGGGCAAATTTTTGCATGAGTTATCACTGTTTGAGTTGGCTCTAACTTACGACCATTATTGCCTTTTTTACTAGTTTTTTTGGTTTGCTTTTTGGGGCTTTTTTATTTTTGGTCTTTTGACGGCGGATTAGTTGAATTTTACTGATTTTCTTCCCATGACTTTTCTATCAGATTATTTTCAGGTGATAGATTGTTATACACTGATAATTTTTCATCTTTTCTATTGGAAACCATTTTTACTGATTTGTCAAGGGGGAGTGAGCAATTACAAAATTTATATCTTTGGGATTTGTTAGATACTCACGGATGAATAACTATCTTAATTTACCTCGATTGATTTTATTGTAAGAAAACGTTGGATTGTTCTATAACTAACCTCTGTCCAACTAGAGATTCCTAACATAGTGATACGACAACTCATTTATAACATTGCTTCCGCTATGATTGATAATCTATAAATATTTGTATGAATAAGTACTAGACTTAGATAGGATAAAAGGTTTATAATTTTCATTGATGGTTGTTTTTCTATTGTTTGTTAGAACTATCTATTTACATATTTTTTATCTGAGTTTGTGGTGAAGGTATTAATTTTAAATAATTTGTTTTAATATCAAAATTAATAGATAAATAGAATTCTTTCACCTATAATTTATTTAGTATTTGATAGAAACAGCGAATAAATTTTGCTATATTTTCAAACTGTCGAACCTAAATATTTTGTGGAAATTTGACATATATTACTGGTATACAATTTCATCTTTAATCTATAATATCTTGGCCGAACAAGTGTTTTACTAACTTTTCACCTAATTACCGATAATTGAATAATATGGCTGTTCCAGAACTAGAAATTAATTTAACCGGACTTGCTCGTAAATTAGTTGATGCAGAATTAATTAGCGAAATCAATGCAGATAATGCGTTTAAAGAAGCAATAACCAAGAAAATTCCTTTTGTAACTTACTTGGTAAGTAATGATTTAGTTTCAAGTCAGGATATTGCTTTAACTTCTTCTAAAGAATTTAGAATTCCTCTACTTGACATTAATAGTATTGATCCTGATCAGGATGTTATTAAATCAATTGAATTAAAAATGATAGGACAACATCACGTTTTGCCATTATATAGCCGTGGTAAATATATATTTGTTGCAGTATCAGACTTTACCGATCTTTTAGTTTTAGATGCAATTAAGTTAATTAAATTCAGTACTAAAATGCGAGTTGAACCAATTTTGGTTGAAGAGGATAAACTAGCAAAAAAAATTGAATGGGCTTTAGAAGTTTGTGATGACACAATGAGTGGTTTGACTGACGATCTAGAGGATATCGAGCTAGTTGATGAAAATGATGATGATAAAGAAGAGGAAAAAAATGAAGCTGATGAAGCACCAGTAGTTAAATTTATCAATAAAATGTTATTCGATGCTATTAAGGCAGGGGCTTCAGACTTACATTTTGAACCTTATGAAAAATTTTTTCGAGTTCGGTTTCGTGTAGATGGTATGTTACGAAGTGTTGCTGAACCACCAATAGGTCTGGCTCGTAAACTTGCGGCTCGTATCAAAGTTATGGCACGGTTAGATGTCTCTGAACGTCGAGTTCCACAAGATGGCCGAATTAAACTCAAAGTATCTAAAACTAAAGCTATCGATTTTCGAGTTAGTACTTGTCCCATTCTATGGGGTGAAAAAATAGTTATGCGGATTTTGGATTCTTCAGCCGCAAATCTAAATATAGATATACTTGGTTATGAAGAAGAACAAAAACGTTTGTATTTAGAAGCTTTAGATAATCCTTATGGTATGGTATTGGTTACTGGTCC
>DAOUSR010000240.1 GCA_030627125.1 Thioploca sp. | reverse complement strand
CTCCCTAAAGGTCTTACAGAAAAAATCTTATCTCAAAGAGACAGAATTGAAGGTGAACGAAAACAAGTTACAGTTATATCTAACAAAATCAGCAATTCTCAATTTAGAAAAAAATCATATAAAACACTCGAGATAATATAAACATTGAGAATAATTTAGCATGTCATTTCCTTTTGAAGCAAACAAAAATCATGGAAGCATTAAGCGTTTGGTATAGATTATCAAAAATTGTAACGTCTGTAAAAGGACGCTATATAGAGAGGAGCGGTATGAGGTGAAAGTCTCACGTACCGTTTTGAAGACGAGTCTGTATTGGCAACTCTACAGGCTTAGTTTAACTCAATATCTTGTTATGCTGAATAAAAAAGTGTATAGTATCTTAATCCAAACTTAGCATTAAGAAGATATTTAGACAAATGTTTGGAGTTATTTAAAAATAAACCGAAATAAGTATAGATTAAATTTTAATATCTACGGAAAATATGTATGAATATCACTGATTTACTTGCTTTTGGTGCTGCTAATGGTGTTTCTGATTTTCATTTATCTGCTGGAGTAGAACCAATGGTTCGGGTTAGTGGAGATATGCGACGAGTCGATATACCTCCATTAGATCATGCTCAAGTACGAGATATGATTTATGATGTTATGAATGATAAGCAACGTAAAGAATATGAGAAATATCTAGAATGTGATTTTTCATTTTCTATACCCGGAGTAGCACGTTTTCGAGTTAATGCTTACGTACAGCATCGTGGGGCAGGAGCTGTTTTACGGACTATTCCTTCTACTATTTTGAGTTTAGAACAATTAAACGCTCCACCTTTGTTTAAAAAATTTGCCATGACCCATAAAGGTATTGTTACAGTTACTGGAGGTACTGGTTCCGGTAAATCAACTACTTTAGCAGCCATGATGGATTATCGTAATAAAACTGAATACGGTCATATTCTTACTATCGAAGACCCAGTAGAATTTGTGCATGAATGTAAAAATTGTTTGATGTCGCAACGAGAAGTAAAAACAACTACCTTAAGTTTTGACAATGCTCTTAAATCAGCCTTGCGACAAGACCCTAATGTTATTCTAGTTGGAGAGTTACGGGATTTGGAAACTATTCGACTTGCCCTATCTGCTTCTGAAACTGGTCACGTGGTATTTGGTACTTTACATACGGCCTCTGCGGCTAAAACTATTGACCGGATCGTAGAAGTATTTCCAACAGCTGAAAAACCCACAATTCGTACTATGGTATCAGAATCTATTCAAGCAATTATAGCCCAAAGTTTATTGAAAAAAATTGGAGGCGGGCGGGTAGCTGTCCATGAAATTTTGGTAGGTACACCAGCAATTCGCAATCTGATTAGAGAAAATAAAGTAGCTCAAATGTATTCATCTATGCAAACTGGCCAAAAATTTGGAATGCAGACTTTGGATGGAGAACTAGAAAAATTAGTGCAGAAAAAAATTGTAACCAAAGAACATGCCCGTGAATATGCAGTAAATAAAGATAAATTTGCTTAAATTTAGATTATACTTAGCACGGAATTGAATTTTTCAGAACCAACTCTTTAACATTTCGTTCATAACCGCGTTCGGTATACTTTAGATATTTTACAATTATGTTTAATGAGATTATATATGAAAGTTGAATTAAGAAAGTCTTCTGAAAAAGGAGAAGGAGTTTTTACCACCGTGCTATTTAAGACTGGTGAAATTGTAATTGTTGGAATAATTGAAAAAACATTGGATAAGAATCATTCTCATGCTTCACAAATAGCTGAAAATGAATACGTGTTTCATTCTGGATTGATTAGTAAGGTTAATCATTCTTGTGACCCTAATTGCGGTATTCAAGTAAATGAAACTGGTGCTCATAATTTTGTAGCTATAAGAAACATTGGTATTGGTGAGGAAATAACTTTTGATTACGCTATGAGAAATTATGGTGTTGATTATTTTCCAAATGACTGTTTATGCGGTTCTAAGATGTGCCGTGGTAAGATAACCGGCTGGAAAGATTTATCAGATGAGCAGAAAAAAAAGTATCACAATTTTGCAGCTCCTTACCTAATTGAATTGGATGCTGCTGTCCTTCTTGAGAAAGAGGATATGGCATAAAGTTAATAATTGCTGGAGTAGAGAATTAAAACTGCTTCAGCTTTACACTGAGGAACATAGATATGGAAAGAGATGAAGCCATGGGCTTTATGATTAAATTGCTGAAATTAATGACGAAAGAAGGTGGTTCTGATTTATTTATAACTGCTGCCTTTCCACCAGCAATGAAGCTTAAAGGCAAAATGACTCCTATGACCAAAAAAGCTTTAACTGGTGGTGATTCAATGGCTTTGACCCAGTGTATTATGAATGATAAGCAGTTAAAGGAATTTGAAGAGACTCAAGAATGTAATTTTGCTATTCATCCACCTGGTCTAAGTCGGTTTCGAGTGAATGCATTCATCCAACAAGGTTGTCAAGGCGTGATCATGCGTATCATTGAAGCTGAAGTACCAGATTTTGATAAGCTTAATCTACCGCCAATATTGAAAGAAATAATTGCGGCAAAAAATGGCTTAATTATCATGGTCGGTGGGACTGGTTCTGGTAAATCAACTACTATGGCAGCTTTAATTGATCATCGAAATCGCAATTCATATGGTCATATAATTACCCTAGAAGATCCAATTGAATATGTCCATCCACATAAAAACTGTTGTATCATGCAACGGGAAATTGGAGTGGATACTAAAAGTTGGGAAGCAGCTCTACATAATACTTTGCGGCAAGCTCCAGATGTAATTTTGCTGGGGGAAATTCGGGATGCTGAAATTATGAACTTTGGGATGGAATTTGCTCAAACTGGCCATTTAGCAATGGGAACTTTACATGCTAATAACGCTAACCAAGCTGTTGACCGTATAGTTGGTTTTTTTGATATAGAAACTCAGAAAAAAATGTTAGCTGATTTATCTTTAAATTTAAAAGCGGTAATTTCCCAACGTTTAGTGAAAACAGTAACTGGGGGACGAGCTGCAGCTATTGAAATTTTGCGTAATTCGCCTTTGATTTCCGAACTAATTGCTGTTGGTGATGTTGGTGGAATTAAACCGATTATGGCTAAAT